>JAILCZ010000029.1 GCA_024689985.1 Bacteroidales bacterium
GCAGACCTGTGCTGCGACCCCTCTGTGCTGGTGCGGATATACCGAGTCGATGCCCGTCGGCAGTACGCCTACGGTCGGAAGCCCGTATCTCAGGGCGGCAAGATGAGCCGCGATGTCAACGCCAAGGGCGAAGCCGCTTACGATCATCGGCTTTATGCCGCATCTGGAAAACTCTTCGACTATCTTCCAGCACCAGTCCCTTCCGTATTCGGTAAGGTCCCTTGTCCCTATTATGGCAATTGAAGGAATTCTGTTCAGGACGTCTTCGGGCGCGTTCTTTCCTTTATAATATAGACCGAGCGGAGGGTCTTCTATCTCCTTCAATGCATTCGGGTATGCTTCCTCGTTTATGCCGACGAATCTGCAACCTTCCCTTCCGAGCTTTTCCAGCTCTTCGGCGTTTTTGTCCAGGTTCTCCTTCGCTGAGCTTTCTCCCAGGTCCACTAGGTACTTTCCGGAATACTCAAGGACGCCGGCCACTTCGTCAAGGTTTTCAAAGACTCCCGTGGCTGACCCGAAATGCTCGATCAGCCTCATTCCAAGTTTGGGTTCGAATCCGAAGATCCTGTTGAGCGTGCACAGACACACCTTCTCACTGTAATTTGAAGTTTCCATAGGAACAAGTTCGCAACAGAAATATTCTTTCGCAACAGGTGCGGGAAAAATACCGTGGTATATGGTTTTTTACATTTTGCAATTGATAAATTTCAAAAATTACCCCGTTTTTCGCCCTGATTTTTTACTCATTTTGACAGTCTTTTTACGCGTTTGGACACGAGTTAATTATTCTAGCCTTACCTTCGTGTCCGCCTAAACAAAGTGAAATACTATCCCCAAGAACTTATATATACTACCGAAGTCCGGATGCATTTCCCAGCGTCTGGACTTTTTTTAAAAACTGTCATGCAATAAAAAAGCGGCCACGAAGAGAAAACTCTGCGTGGCCGTAAATATATTTGTCCGGTATTGTCTAGACGATGAGCATCGCGTCACCGTAAGGACCGAATCTGTAATCGTTCTTGAGAGCTTCGGCATATGCGTTCATCACCTTGTCATATCCTCCGAATGCGGCTGTGGCTATGATCAGCGATGAGCCAGGGAGGTGGAAGTTCGTGACGAGGGCATCAGCGATCGCATACTTGTAAGGAGGGTAGATGTATTTGTTGGTCCATCCGTCGAACTCGTTGATCTCGCTGTTCGTGGTGACGTATGTCTCGAGTCCGTAGTTCGTGGACATTCCGACTGAAAGGATCTTGTGTCCGGCCTTCTTCGTCTTGTTGACGGCAGCTGCGCATTCTGCTGGAATGACGAGCCTTGAAGACTCCATTCTGTGCTTTGAAAGGTCCTCGACTTCAATCTCGTTGTTGATGATGATGCCTTCTTTCTCGGAATCCACCAGGTCCACTCCGAAGATCGGCTCAGTGCCGAGGTGAAGGGTAAGGCTCGTGGTGCGGATGTCCTTGAGAATCATTCTGTTGAAGAGCTCGCGGCTGAAGTGCGCTCCTGCTGCCGGTGCGACTACGGATCCTTCGTTCTTCGCAAAATATGTCTGATACCTTTCGGCGTCCATCTCATTTACCTCGCTCGGCATCTTGACCCACTTCGGTACCGGCATCTTGCCGAGGCGGAAGAGGGATTCCTTGAAGGTTCCGTAGTCTCCGTCGTAGAGGAATCTGAGGGTACGGCCCCTGGATGTGGTGTTGTCGATCACTTCTGCGACGAGTCCGTCTGAAACCGGGCTGTTCTCATCGCCGAAGAAATAGAGCTTGTTGCCGATTCGTATCTTTCTTGCAGGCTCCACGATTACATCCCAGAGATGCTGCTCCTGGTTGAGTTCCCTGAGAAGGAATACTTCGATGTCAGCTCCAGTCTTCTCCTTCTTGCCGTAGAGCATTGCAGGGAAAACTTTTGAGTCGTTGAGGACGAAGAGGTCGTCCTTTCCGAAATAATCGATGATATTCTTGAACAGCTTGTGCTCGATCTCTCCCGTGTCCTTGTGAAGTACAAGGAGTTTTGATTCATCGCGCCATCTTGTTGGCTCCTTCGCGATTTTTTCGAGCGGAAGGTCGAATTGGAACTGAGAAAGTTTCATATTTTATGAATAATTTATTGCGTATCTCCTTTTATACGGCTGCGTCAGCAAAAAAGTTTCAGATTTTTGCCAGGCGGAAAACTTCGACTATTGATGCGTATGAATTCTTGAGGTATGGAGGCAGGCTGGCCTTTGCCACCCACTCCACCCTGGTGATGTCTTCTTCCCTCTGGGGAATGAGGTCGTTGGGGGAAAGACATTCCATATCGTACCACCAGGTGTGTTTGAGATGCCAGGTCTCGTTGCGGTAATAGACGTGGTCGGTTACGCAGAGAAGGTCCTTTGCCGTGATGTCCTCGAGGCCGGTTTCTTCCTGGACCTCCCTCACTGCAGTTACTTTGATGTCCTCTCCTTCTTCCTGGTGCCCCTTCGGAAGGTCCCAGAGTCCGCTTCTGCGTATGAGAAGGCAGTCTCCGCGCCTGTTGCGCACGAGGCCTCCGGCGGCATTGACTTCCTTGAATTCGTCGGCGATCATCTGGTAGGTCGCGTCCGGATCTTTTGATGGTATGTAAACTCGCTGGAGGGGATTGCTTCCTTCCAGCATTGCTATCAGCGAGGTCACGTCCTCGGCTTTGTTGAGATGGTATTCTATGGAATTCGGGTCTGCGAGAGCGCACGCCTGCTCCTCGCAGATACATATGCATCTGTCCTGAAAATATATCTTTCGCATTATCTTGGCCCTGTCTGTCGGATTGCAAAAATGAGCAGAAATTCGTAAAATTGCAACTTGTATTAATATGTATAGGTATATATGAGCGACAATAAAGAGACCGCAAAAGAACTGGCCGCTTCCCTGATGGAAATCAAGGCCGTCCTTCTCCGCCCTTCCGACCCGTTTACCTGGGCCTCCGGATGGCATTCCCCGATATATTGTGACAACAGAAAAATCTTATCATATCCGAAGCTTCGCAAGAATGTTGCGCAGTGGATGGCAAAGCAGGTAGCCGAGCTTTATCCTGAGGCTGAGGTGGTGGCAGGCGTCGCTACCGGAGCCATCGCAGTGGGCGTGCTCGCCGCTGACCAGCTCGAGAAACCGTTCATCTACGTTCGTCCGAAACCGAAGGACCACGGAACCGGCTCGCAGATCGAGGGACTCAGTCCTGAAGGAAAGAAGGTGGTGGTCATTGAAGACCTCATCTCCACGGGTATGAGCAGCCTCGCTGCAGTCAAGGCCCTCAGGGATGCTGGCGCCGAAGTCCTCGGAATGGTTGCGATCTTCACCTACGGATTTGACCTTGCGGCTGAGCGTTTCGCTGAGGAGAACGTCCGTCTCACTACGATTTCCAACTACGATGCCCTCATCGAGAAGGCGGCTGAGAACGGTTACATCAAGGAAAATGAACTCGGAGTGCTCCAGCAGTGGAGAAAGTCTCCTTCAACTTGGAACAAGTAATGTCTGAATACAAGAGCAAGACTGCGATGGTGTCGAAGGCTCCTTACGAGCTTTATATGGCATTCGTCGATATGAGAAATTTCGTGGCTATGCTTCCTGAGGAAAAGAGGCAGGGTGTGACCGCGGATTATGATTCTATCTCTGCCGAAGTGCAGGGAATGACCCTCGGAGTGAGGGTTAAGGACAGGATCCCTTATTCCAGGATCGTCCTCGAAAATGACGGCGGACCGGTTGAATTCACACTCAACGTGAATTTCGACCCGGTGTCCAACGAGCCTTCCAAGACGGATTTCCACCTCGAAGTGGAGGCCGACCTTCCGTTTATGGTGAAAATGATGGTGGGCAGCAAGCTCAAGGATGGCCTCGACAAGGTCGTGGACGGACTCGTTGCCGTATCCGAAGGCAGGATGCCGGAAGGTGTTGATCCGAATATGTTCAAGGATGCAAAGTTTTGACGATAAGGATTTCAGGAGGATTCTCGAGGAGGCCATCGGCTCCGGGAATGCGGAGACTGCAATCGCGGCCCTTGGAACTCCTGCATCCGTATCCGTCAGGCTCAATCCCGAGAAATGGCCCGAAGGCTTCGAAGGCGAGGAAAATGTCGCCTGGAGCTCTTTCGGAAGAATTCTGAAGCAGAGACCGGCTTTTACCCTGGATCCTCTCTTCCATTCCGGGTGCTACTATGTGCAGGATTCATCGGCGATGTTCGTCGGAGAAGTTTTCCGCACCAAGGCCCTGGAAGGCATTGCGGAAGGGCTTTCCCGTCCGGTCAGGGTCCTGGACCTGTGTGCCGCTCCCGGCGGAAAGACCACGGACCTGGCCGCTTCCCTGAGAAGGAAATTCGGCGATGGCTTCGTTCTTGTAGCCAATGAAGTGATGAAGCAGAGGGCTTCGGTGCTTGCGGACAATGTCGCCCTGTGGGGTGATCCGAACGTGGTCGTGACCAGCGTGGATCCGAAGGCATTCGCATCCCTTCCCGGCTTCTTTGACATAATAGTCGCTGACGTGCCCTGCTCCGGCGAGGGAATGTTCCGAAAGGATGAACAGGCCGTGAAGGAATGGTCGCTGGACACTGTGGAGCTTTGTGAGGCAAGGCAGCGGAGAATTGTCGCCGACGTATGGCCGGCACTTGCTGACGGAGGAAGGTTCGTGTATTCGACCTGTACCTTCAATGTCAGGGAAAATGACGGAAACGTAGGCTGGATCGCCGGGGAACTGGGCGCATCCGTGCTTCCTCTGGAAAATCTTCCCGAGGGCGTACTTGCCACACGTTTCGGTGCGTCTCTCGTTCCGGGACTGGTGCCTGGTGAGGGACAGTATTGCGCCGCGTTGGAAAAGACCGGTGAAATGCAGCCGGGGGACAGACGCAGAAATAGTGGAAAACAAGTCCGGGACAAGAGGCTCTCAGCCTTGGACGGACTTTTCAATATGGAAATGAGCCTTTCGCTCAGGGGTGACCTGGTGCTTGCAGTGCCTAAGGTCATAGAGGCGGAGGTTGAGGTTCTTGGAAAACTCAGGCCTTTGCGCACCTGCCTGGGTGCGGGGGAGATGAAGGGCAGCACTTTTGTGCCTTCGGCCGACCTCGCTCTCAGCATTGCTCTGTCTCCGTCGGCATATCCGAAGGAGGAGGTGAGCAGGGATGTGGCGCTGAAGTATCTTCACAGGGATACGATCGTGCTTGCGGATGCTCCGAAGGGCTTCGTTTTGGTTTGTTATGAAAATCATCCTTTGGGATTCGTGAAGAACCTCGGGAACAGATGCAACAGTCTGCATCCCCAGGGCAGAAGAATCAGGATGGATATAAACTTGTAATTTATGAAGATCAGAGTTGCAGCAGCTCTCTTTTTGGCTCTTTCGCTCAGCGCCGGAGCCCAGACCACGAAAGAAGAATTCCTGGCCAAGTACGACCTTCAGGTTTCGAAGGTCGGAATTGACGGCGTAGGAGTCGAATATATTCTTGACAAATGGCAGGAGGCCTTTCCTGATGACCCCCAGCAATATATAGGCAGGTTTTCTTATAATCTTCAGAAGTCCCAGTCCACGAAGGTGGTGAAGCTTTCGAAGAAGACTTATCTCGGAAACCAGCCTGTCGTGGCGATGAAGGACTCTCTCGGCAATCCGGTGAATTTCTTCGAGGAAACGGTCTATGACGATGTCCTTTTCGGAGAGGCTACTTCGGCTATTGACAAGGCCATATCCCTCTGTCCGGACAGACTTGATTTCAGGTTCTACAAGGCTTCGGCCCTTCTTGCCTACGAAAAGGAAAGCCCTGATATGACCCTTGCCTTCCTGATTGGTCTCGTGGATTACAATGCGGGAGGAAAGACCTGGACCTATCCTGATGTGGACAAGGTGGACCAGGAATTTTTCAGCAATTCCATCCAGCAGTACTGCGCGGCCTTCTACGCCATAGCTTCGGATTCTTCGCTTGAAGCATTCAGAAGCCTTGCGGAAAGGATGAACAAGTATTATCCGAAGGACTCAAGGTTCATCGTCGATCTCGGAACCTACAACTATGCGGTCAAGGGCGACTCCAAGACCGCGATGAAATATTACAACTCGGCCCTCAAACTCAAGGCTGACGATTATCCGGCAATGAAGAACGGCCTGCTTGCATCCAGGAAGATTCAGGACAGGAAGATGGAGAAGAAGTATCTCCAGATGATGGTTAAATACGCTCCGACGGATGTTGAGAAGGGAAGTGCCAAGGCTATGCTCGACGCTCTTTCCGCTAAAAAGTAAGTAATGAAGAACATTTTTTCAGAAATATGGCTTCCTGTCGCGGTGGCTTCGATGACATTCGCAGGCATCGTGGATATGGAAAGGCCCGTTCGCAGGGACGTCGGCTTCGCTTATGAGGTCGCCGCTCCTGATACGATCATTTATGTCAACGATTTCGGTTCGGCGGACGATACCTCGTTCGTCTATGCTGAAGCTGACACTCTGCCGTTCATTTCAGCAAGGGACACGATGGTCGTTCCGGATTCATTGAAATACATCGATCCGTTCAGATACAAGTACTATGTGGCCCTGAGGGATTCCCTCACCCACATCATAGTCCGCGATTCCCTCAAGGCAGCAGGCGATACCCTCGACTGGCCAAAGCTCGACTCCCTCTTCAGCGCTGATTCCGCAGCGAGGAAGAAGGCTGAATTTGATGCCTGGTATGCCGGTCTTTCAAAGGTTGAAAGGAAGAAGTACGAACTGGAGAAGAGGATGAAGGTGAAGATGCATATCTCCGACAGCGTCCTCGCCCGCAAGGACAGCATCCAGATGGTCAAGGACAGTATTCTCAAGGCTACTCCGAGAATCCTCGAGACCTTCGCCTTCCCTGATTCGCTCTACTACAGACACGTGCTTAAATGGAAGCACGACAGGCATTTCCACGACCTGGAGCTTATGCCTCAGGATACGACTTACGACAAGACTTTCTACGATTATCCTAACCTCCGTCAGGATGTGAACGCGGTTTGGCTCGGTCTCCCTGGTTCAGCTTCAGTCCCATACGATTATTTCAAGCGTACGGACGGAGACGTGGCCGCCTTCTACGAGCCGTTCGAGCAGTGGAGCTTCAATCCGTCGAACCTGCCGAATTACAATTCCAAGACTCCTTACACGGAACTCGCATATTACGGTACCCTTCTGGCCAATGAGGAAAAGATTTCCAACAACATCCATATCCTCACCACCCAGAACATCACCCCTGCATTCAATTTCACGGTCTGCTACGACCGCTTCGGCTCCAACGGTATGCTTGACAACGAGCAGACGAAGAACAAGACCTTCTTCGCCAATGCCAATTATCTCGGCAAGCGCTATCTTCTCCATACCGGATACATCTACAATATGGTTTCCCAGGAGGAAAACGGAGGCATCACCGAGAGCAGCTGGGTCAGGGACACCACCGTTGACGCCAGGGACATTCCTGTCAGGATGTCCGAGGCAAGCAGCCTCATAAAGAAGAATACTGTCTATCTCGACCAGCAGTACAGGATTCCGCTTTCATTCTTCACCGACCTCATCGGTGGAACTCAGAAGGATACCCTCGACTCCGAGGAACTGACCAAGGGTACGACTGCATTCGTCGGCCACAGCAGCGAATACACGGTAGTCAGAAGAACCTATACTGACGAAATCACTTCGTCCGATTCGGATACGCTCGCCGCCCAGTTCTTCAACAACACCTTTAATTACAATCCTACGACCTCGGCCGATTCCCTCAGGGCGATGAGGTTCGACAACAAGGTGTTCATCCGCCTGCAGCCTTGGGCTGCTGACGCCATCGTCTCAAAGCTGGACGTCGGCGCCGGCTACCTTATGCAGAGCTGGTACGACTTCGACCCTACATATCTCTACAACCAGAGCAATACTAAGTGGAACAGCGCCTATCTCTACGGAGGAGCCAAGGGACAGCTCAAGAAGTATGTCTTCTGGGATGCCAAGGCCGACCTCTTTATGACAGGAGACAGGGCCGGCGACTTCAATGTCGAGGCCAACGCAGGCTTCGCCTTCTATCCGTTCCGCAGGGACAGGAAGAGTCCGGTATCAGTATCTGCCACGTTCAAGACGAGTCTTCTCGAGCCTGACCACTATCAGCAGAAGATTTGTCTCAACCACTATAGCTGGGACAATGATTTCGACAAGGTGTCGAAGACTAGTATAACCGGCAGGATCAGCATTCCGCACTGGAAGATGAGCGCTACGGCCGGATATGGTCTTCTTTCCAACAACATCTATTACGACACCCTCGGCGTCGTGAGCCAGAATACTTCGGCGATGAGCGTGTTCAACGCGTCGCTTTCAAAGGATTTCACCGTCTTCAACTTCCTCCATCTGAACAACAGGGCCCTCTTCCAGGTCTCTTCAAACGAGGATGTGCTTCCGCTTCCGAATTTCGCGTACAACGGAAGGTTCTACATCCAGTTCGACGTGAAGAAGAAGATTATGCAGATGCAGCTCGGTGCTGACGTCCTCTATACCTCATCCTGGTATGCTCCTATGTGGAATCCTGCCACATCTGCCTTCCAGGTCCAGAATCAGGAAAAGTTCGGAAACTGTCCTACCCTCGATGCCTTCGTGAACATCCAGTGGAAGAGGGCAACCATCTTCATAAAACTGCAGAACGCCGGAATAGGCTGGCTTGGAGACCGACCTGACTACTTCAGTTCGGCTGGTCACATAACCACGCAGCAGGCCCTGAAACTCGGTATTTTCTGGCCGTTCTACACTCAGAGCAAACCGCATGTCCATTAGAACAAGAAATATTTTAAAATATATTTTATTGTCTCTTGTTGCGTTTCTTGTCATACCGATCGTACAGGAAACGAGGATAATTCTGGATAAATTCGAACGCTCTGACCTGGACTCCCTCAAGTGCGCCATCGCCCTCAAGGCTCACGACGATACTACGAGGACGGCCCTGCTTGCCGGTTACAGTTACGAGCTCCTCACCCTGTTTGCAGAGTCGGAGGACATCGTAATGACCATAGTGCAGGAACAGAAAGGAGAAAATTATCTGGATTCGGTCGCACTTGGAACGGCTGACGTCATTGTTCTGCCATATGTGGACTCAATGGCACACGAGGATGTGATGTTCTCCCAGCCGGTGGACAGCCTGATCGTATTCGGCTTTACGAAATCCCTCCTGGGCATTCCTCTCCGTGCTTTCAATCAGTGGTATGAGGACTTTTCAGCAAGTCCGGAAGCGGCTTCCGTACATAGTCGTTTCTTTACTACTATGGCCCCTCAGAAAAGAAGCACTGGAGGTTATCTCGGACCATATGACGCTCTCATAAAGAAATATGCCGCCCAGATCGGATGGGACTGGAGACTTTTCGCCGCCCTGATCTATCAGGAATCCCATTTCAGAATAGATGTGACTTCCTATAGGGGAGCCAAGGGTCTGCTGCAGATGATGCCATCGACGGCCAGACGCTTCGGAGCCGACGACCTTTTCAATCCGGAGGAGA
>JAILCZ010000044.1 GCA_024689985.1 Bacteroidales bacterium
GCCGGCTTCTGGAAGTGTCCGTATCACAACGGACGTATGTGTATGGAAGTTATGCAGTTCTAGTCGACCATAAGGTCGAAAGGCGATACCGGAAGACCTGTCCAGGCCTTGAGATTTCCAGGACGGAAGTCACCCCAGCCGTATCTTACTTCTACAGGACGGCTGACTTCGGCTGATTTGATGAGAAGGAGTTTCTTGCTCCAGCTGTATTCAGCTTCCTTGACTTCGTGCCATACTCCGTCTTCTCCTCTCACTTCGAGACTTTCGATTTCCTTTGTGCGGCTTAGGCCGTTCCACTGGCATTCCGTGAGTTCAACACCTATTTCACCGTCGTCGGAAGTCCTCTTTACGCTTACTGCCTCAGGACTGTAGCAAGGAATTCCGCTGTATCCGTAATCCCTGTTGAGGGCCAGGTAGGCGAGTCTTTCTCCGACAGGCTGTTTCTTGCAAGGGTGGATGTTCCAATATTCATACTGTGAGACGAGGTCGTTGGTCACGACGATGGCACTGTTCGGAATCTTGTGCGCAGCTTCGTGCTGGGCCTGACGAAGGAGGGCTCCAGGGCTTACGTTCTCATTGCCTCCGTAGGTTTCGCAAGGAGCGATCTCCACCTGATAGAAAGGCAGGGATGCGTTCTCGTCGTTCCATTCCTTCCTCCATCTTGCGACCATATTCGACATTCTCTCCACGAACTGCTCGTGCTTTCCTACGTTGGAACAGCCCTGGTACCAGATGAAACCCTTGACTGTATATCCTCGGAGCGGGTTGAGCATCGCGTTGTACGCAAGGTACGGGCGTATCCATTCCTGAGTGTTCTCTATTTCTTCGCGGCTGAGCTTTTCGTCAGGATAGGTCTCGAGGATGTCCTTCGGAGTCCAGCTTTCAACCCTGGCTCCGCCGTAGGCGCTGAGGACGATGCCGACAGGAAGATCGAGAATCTCGTTCATCTTCCTTGCGAAGAAGAAGGCCGTTGCGCTCATACCTGCGATGTTCGCAGATTCTGCACCCTTCCATTCTCCTGCCACCACGTCATCGAGAGGCTCGTATGACTGTGTCTTCTTTACCGTGAACATCCTTACCCTGTCCTTTCCCGGAGCGTCGGCGATCACTTCGCCGGCGTTCTCCACCGGGCAGTTGAAGAAGCCGCTTATGGGCATCTCCATATTGCTCTGTCCGCTGGCGAACCATACTTCGCCTATGAGGACGTCATTTACCTTTATTTCTTCCTTTCCGCAGCTGACCGTTATCGTCTGCGGGGCGTAGCTTGCCTCGCAGGTAGGAATCTGGGCTTTCCAGATGCCGTTTTCGTCAGCCTTTATCTTTTTCAGCCTTGCTCCCCAGGAGGTGCTGATGCTGATTTCTGCATTTGCGTCAGCCTCTCCCCAGATGGCGGCTTCGGTCTTCTGCTGAAGGACCATTCCGTCGCTGAACACGGACCTGAGTGATAATTTCGCGTTTGCGGATGCGGCGCAGAGAATCAGCGCTGCAATAAGGAAGAATCTTTTCATAAGGCACTATATTTTCTCCATTTTTCAATCAATGCCGTCATATCTTCCGGAAGAGGGGAGTCGAAGTCTATCCATTTGCCCGTGCCCGGGTGCACGAAGCCAAGAGTCTTGGCGTGGAGGGCCTGGCGTGGACATATCTCGAAGCAGTTCAGGATGAACTGACGGTATTTTGCGTAAATGGTACCCTTGCGGATTTCAGCTCCGTCGTATCTGGCGTCGTTGAAAAGCGGGTGTCCGATGGAATTCATATGGACGCGGATCTGGTGGGTGCGGCCAGTCTCGAGACGGCATTCTATCACGGTTACGAAACCGAACCTTTCCAGGACCTTGTAGTGGGTGACTGCGTGCTTGCCTTTTTCCGGGTCGTCATAGACTCTGTAGCGGAGACGGTCGTTCGGGTCACGTCCTATATATGTATCTATCGTACCTTCGTCTTCCTTGATGTTGCCCCATACGACGGCCACGTATTTTCTGGAAATGGAGTGGTCGAAGAACTGCTTCGCAAGATGCAGCTGGGCCTCGTCATTCTTCGCTACCAGCAGAAGACCGGAGGTGTCCTTGTCGATTCTGTGGACCAGGATTCCCATACGCTCGTCTTCGGCGTCAGGACCCTGTGAAATGCCGAGATGGTAGGCGAGGGCGTTGATGAGAGTTCCCTCGAAATGTCCGTGACCGGGATGGACGACCATTCCGGCAGGCTTGTTCACGAGGAGCACATCATCGTCCTCATATACTATGTTGAGAGGAATGTCCTGAGGCAGGATCTCCATTCCGCGGCGCCTGTACGGCATCACGAAGCGGATCACATCGTCCGGACGCACGATCATATTGGCTTTGGCCACCTTCTCGTTCAGAAGGACATAACCCTGTTTGATCGCACACTGCACGCGATGGCGGGACGTGTCCTCGAGATGCGTCGCCATATATTTGTCGATGCGCATCGGGGCCTGTCCTTTGTCACATTCGAGCCTGAAATGCTCGAACATTCCGTCGTCGCTGTCCTGGTCTTCTACAGGGACGTCGTTGATGATATCTTCGTCCTCAAGCATTATTCTTTGTCCAGTTTGAGATATAGTGTCACGTCCTCACCCTTTATGATAGGCATCTCGGATGCCTCAGGCGTCTGCTTATAGACGGTCGCGTTGAGTGAGTCGGTATATGTTCTGATGTCTTTGTCAAATCTGAGCCTTCCGATGTTCAGGGAATTGTCGTGGATGGCATCCACTGCCCTCAGATAGCGCATTCCGCTTACATCGGGAATGTAGGTCATCTCGTCGTTCGAGTTCAGGCCCACCACTAGGTCGATCGTAGAGCCGCTGTCGATCTTGCGGCCTTCCCTTATCTCGCGGTTGCGGTAGAGCTGTTTGAGCACATTGTCTGTGGCGATGTCCTCGGTATAGATGATCTTGCCGAGGTAAAGACCCTTGGCGCTGAGCTCGGCTCTTGCCTGACGGAGTGAGAAGCCCACGAGGTCCGGCATTGAAATCTTCTTCGCGTTGACGGCGTTGATGGTGAGGGCGATCTTCCTGCCCGGCTTCACAGTGCCACCTGCCTTCGGGTTCTGGCTGAAGACGGCACCGCGGGTCATCTTCCTGACATAGACCGAGTCGTACACGACGGTCCTGATGCCGACTGCGGCCGCGGTCTGTTCCGCCTGAGCCAATGTCATATTGGTGAAATCAGGTACTTCCACGACTTTGCCGTGCTTGGTGATGACTCCCAGGAGGAAGCTTACGCCCACGACGAAGACGAGAACCGCTACGATTGCGATGATTACGTTCTTTACGAACCAGTGTTTGAAGAAAGCCTTTACGTCCATAACTTGAAAATTCCTTCACCGAAAACGGCTATGCCGATAAGTATTATTATGATTCCTGCGATTCTGTTGAGCCACAGGAGCGTGCTCAGGTTGAGGTGATGGCGGATATGGCTGAATCCGCCGGAAAAGAAGAACCAGTAGGTCATCGAGCCCGCGCTTACGGCCAGGATGACGGGAGCCACCGTCATATCGTGCTCCAGAGGTCCGACATTGAAGAAGGCGAAGAGTGCCATCATAATGAATACGGCTCCTGGGTTGGATGCCGCCGTGATGACAGCCTGGGCATAGTCCTTCACTGACGCCCTTGAGTATCCGTCACATTCCTTCATCTTCCTGAAAGGGTCGCTGAACGCCATGCAGAATCCCACGATGGCCACCACGATTCCTCCCACGACCATTATGACATTCTCGTGCGCATCTATGAACTCTTCCGCAATCGCGAGGAAGAAGATTGATACCGTAGCGCAGATAGTGTCAACCGTGGTCGCTCCGAGTCCGGTTATGAAGCCGGTCTTATGCCCGTAGCTCAGGGATTTCTGAATGACGAGAATTGCCGCCGGTCCTATAGGGGCTGACGCGCACATTCCAATCAGATATGCCTTCAATATTGACAGAAACATAGAATACAAAGATACTAATTTTATTCATACCTTTGCGGTATGGCAAATTACAGACGTTTATTCCCAATTCTGGCGCTCTCATCAGCTGTGCTGTTGTCCGTACCTTACATCATTCCGCACACCGGATGGCTGATGCTCATCGGTTTCATACCTCTTCTGAGTATGGAGAACATCGCTTTCCAGACGGGTAAGAAGCATTTCTGGATCTGGCATTATCTCACCTTCGTACTCTGGAACGCATTCACTACGTTCTGGGTTTGCAACGCAACCGTCGGAGGTGGAATCTTCGCCGTTCTTGCCAACTCCCTCCAGATGTCAGTCGTATTCGGACTCTTCCGCCTCAGCAGAAAGTCCCTCAGAGGAGCAGCACCATATGTGTTCCTCGCCCTGCTCTGGATTGCCTGGGAGAAATACTATCTGACGGTGGCCCAGATTTCCTGGCCTTGGCTCGTGCTCGGCAACGGTTTCGCCGGCAACGTGGCCCTGGTCCAGTGGTATGAATATACCGGAGTCCTCGGAGGAAGCCTCTGGGTATGGGCCGTCAATCTCGGCATCTTCGGCCTTATGATGAGCCTCGCTGACGGATCGTTCTTCGCAAGGAGTCTCCGCTCACGCGCCATCCTCGTCAGTGCCGTAGTCCTTTCGGTATTGTTCCCTGTACTTGCATCCGAACATCTTTATTACCATTATGAGGAAGAGGAAAAACCTCTTGAGGTCGCAGCTGCCCAGCCTGACTTCGATCCTTACCATAAATTCGAGTCGATGACCCAGGCCCAGCAGACAGCCTTCCTGCTGAATCAGCTGGAGGAGGCCCTGCCTGACAGGATGCTCACTTCGGACAAGTTCGATTCCCTTGAAGCTCAGAAGCCTCTTCTCATCCTCGCCCCGGAGACCTTCACCTCCGATGTCTGGCTGAATATGCCTTGGGATTCTCCTACCCTCAGGGCGATGAAGGACTTCCTCCGCGACGTTCCAGGAGCGACATTCATTACCGGAGCCTCCACCCACGAATTCTGGGCAGAGAACGAAAACGGCTCGCCAAGACTTGACAGGGGACTATATCCGTATCTGAGAGATGACGCCCCTTCAATCACCGCAAGGAGGATGAGCAACGGAATGTGGTATGAGAGCCACAATTCAGCGGTGAGGATTGATTCCACGAATACACTTGATTTCTACCATAAGAGCAAGCTCGTCGTCGGCACTGAACTCACTCCTTATCCGCAGATATTCTGCCGCCTGGACAATATGCTCGGCGGAGTGATGGCCCGTGACCTTGCCCAGGGCTATGCGAAGAATTTCAAGGTCAGGGGAACTGACACTTTCCTGTCCTGCCACGTCGCTCCGGTGATCTGTTACGAAAGCGTGTATGGAGAATGGTGCAGGGATTATGTCCGCGACGGAGCCCAGGCCATAGCCATCATCACCAACGATGCCTGGTGGGGCAATACTCCGGGCTACAGGCAGCATCTGAGATATGCAAGCCTGCGTGCGATTGAAACCAGACGCGACATCGTACGCTGCGCCAATACCGGTATTTCTGCGATCATCAACCAGAGGGGAGATGTCCTGGAGAAGACTCAGTGGTGGAAACCGGCCGTGCTCAGGGGTCGTGTCAATCTTAGCGACAGGAAGACCCACTTCGTGCTTTACGGGGATGTGGTCGGAAAGATTTCGGCTGTCTTCGCCGTGCTTATGCTCCTCAGCCTTGTCGTACGTCTTGTAACGAAAAAGAGGGACTAGCTCTCAAGCTTGTCCCCCTTATCATTAAACAACTCATTCTGCAGAACGGTGTAAGAAGAATCCTCGACGAGGTTGATCTTGCACTTGTACTTCTTTTTCCATTTCGTGATGTAGCTTGAGAACAAGCCACGTGAAAGGTAAGCTCCCAGTATAGGGCTGGTTTTCAGCGTCAGAGACTTGATGCCTTTGTCGTTGGCGAAGAAGCTGATCTTCATTTCGATCTGCTCATCGATTACGGCGCTCGGCATTATCTTTCCGGTACCGTGGCAGACTGGACAAGTTTCGGCGGTCTCAATCTGAGTGACCGGCCTGATCCTCTGCCTGGTAATCTGCATAAGTCCGAACTTCGTCAGAGGCAGCACGTTGTGCTTGGCTCTGTCAGTCTCCATCAGCTCCTGCATATATTTGTGGAGGCCCATCTTGTGTTCGTTGGTCTCCATATCGATGAAGTCCACGATCACGATTCCTCCCATATCACGCAGTCTGAGCTGGCGGGCGATCTCTTCTGCGGCGAATTTGTTGACCTCGAAGGTGTTTTCTTCCTGGTCTGAGGTCTTCGCCCTGATACCGCTGTTCACGTCGATTACATTCAGTGCCTCCGTGGTTTCAATCACGAGATAGGCGCCCTGCTTGAGCGGAACGACCTTTCCAAAGGAACTCTTGATCTGGCGGTTGACTTCAAAGTGATCGAAGATCGGTTCTTTGCCGTCGTAGAGCTTTACGATTTTCTCCTGGTCCGGAGAGATCAGGGAAATGTACTTCTTTGTTTCTTCATAGATCTTCTCGTCTGCGATGTAGATGTTCGAAAACGAATCGTTGAGAAGGTCCCTGAGGATGGTCGTAGTTTTACTGTACTCGATGAACAGACTCTGGATGCCCTTGGACTTTGCAATCTTGTTCCAGGAGCCCTCCCATTTTTCTATGAGTGCCTTGACTTCACCTACGAGCACCGCGGCGTTCTTGCCTTCGGATGCCGTACGGATTATCGCACCGTAGTTCTTTGGAAGGATGCTCTTGACAAGAGTCTCGAGTCTCTTCTTCTCCTCCTTCGAGGAGATTTTCTGGGATACGCTGACCTTTTCTGCAAAAGGCAGTAGTACAATGTTTCGTCCTGCTAATGATATTTCCGCAGTCAGTCTTGAACCCTTGGTCGAAATCGGCTCCTTCACTATCTGGCAGATGATCATCTGGTCCTTCTGGAGGACTTTCTCGATTCTTCCTTCCTTCTCGAGGGCTGGTCCGATCTTGATCCCTGAATATAACTGCTTCAGGTCGCTGTTCGGATTGCTCTTCTTTACGAACTCGTCGAATGAGTTGAAGTAGAGACCGAGGTCCAGATAATGTACGAATGCTTCTTTTTCATCGCCGATATCTACAAAGGCAGCGTTGAGGGCCGGCAGGATTTTCTTGACTCTTCCGAGGAAGACATCTCCTACTGAGTAGCTGTGCCCCTGGCTGGACTCCTTGTTCAGTTCGATCAGACGATGGTTTTCCATCAATGCGATCTGAACTTCCTTCGCCGTCACATTGACGACGAGGTCTTTTTCAGATTTCTCTGTAGACTCCATTGGCTTGTACATTAACAAAACATAAAAAGAGGTTCTCCGGACTTCCGGCAAACCTCTTCCTTTTAGCATCAGCTAAAATGGCAGACGCGGAAGAATTACTTCTTCTTATGTCTGTTCTTGCGCAAACGCTTTTTACGCTTGTGCGTTGCCATCTTATGCCTCTTATGCTTCTTTCCGTTTGGCATAATATTATAAATTTAAAGTTATATTTCTTAAGTAAAATTACTTCTCCTTAACAGCAGCAACGAACTCCTTTGCAGGCTTGAATGCAGGGATGTCGTGAGCAGGAATAGTAAGAGTTGTCTTCTTTGTGATATTTCTTGCTGCCTTCTGAGCCCTGTGCTTTATGATGAAGCTACCGAAGTGACGGAGGTAAACAGGCTCTCCGTTAGCGAGAGATTCCTTGATAACTTCCATATATCCTTCGATAACCTGCTGTGCTACGCCCTTCTCAATTCCAGTCTTGCTGTTTATGGCGTTAACGATGTCTGCCTTTGTCATAATTCTATATATTTATCTAACTAACTATTTGTATGTCTTTCAATTGCGGAGTTGTTCGCAATGTTTTCCGGACAATTGGATGGCAAATTTAGACCTATTTTTTTAATAATCAAATATTTTGTGCCCATAAAATCTTTGGCACAATGGTTGACCATATATAAAAAGGCCCGCCGAAAGGTGGGTTGTACTGACAAATTGTCATACATTTATACAGAATATTTACGTTTATGGAAAAAAGCAATAATATGTTCATGCTTCCCGGTGGGGCGGAAGTCAATATAATCCCGGTACTCCAGCCGGACGGTTCTGCACAGATTGAGCAGTCTCAACTTACTGAGACTCTGCCGATTCTGGCCCTCAGAAACGCCGTGCTCTTCCCGGGAACGATATTCCCTGTGACGATAGGAAGGGACAAGTCCATCAAACTCATCGAGGATGCTACCAAGTACAACACCCTCATCGGTGCCGTGCCTCAGACTGACGTGTCAGTCGAGGATCCGAAGGAGGCAGATCTTTTCCATTATGGAACTGCAGCCAAGGTGATCCGCACCCTTGAGATGCCGGACGGCACAATGACGGCCATCCTCCAGGGCGTCAAGAGGATCGTCCTCGGCAGCGTGCTGACATATGAGCCATACATCAGGGCCAATGTCACATACCTCGACGATACCTTCGAGGCTGCATCTGACAGCACTGTCCGCGCTATGTCAGATACCCTCAAGGACAAGGCTTCTCAGATAATGAAGGCGTCTTCATTTGCTCCTAAGGAGGCCATCTCGGCCCTCAAGAGCATCGACAACTTCCCGTTCCTGGTCAATTTCATCGCCACTACCATAGAGGTGGAGACCTTCCTCGACAAGGTCCATCTCCTCAAGTACGGTGACATCAGCGAAAGGGGATTCGAACTGCTCAAGGTCCTTGACACCCAGCTCCAGCTCGCAAAGATCAAGCAGGAGATCAACCAGAAGGTCAAGACCGACATCGACCAGCAGCAGAGGGAATACTACCTGAACAACCAGCTCAAGACCATCCAGGAGGAGCTCGGAATGGATGATATGGAGGAGTTCGACAAGTTCGCCAAGGAGGCCGAGACCAAGAAATGGTCTGCCGAGGTGGCTGAAATTTTCAAGAAGGAACTCGCAAAGCTCCAGAAATACAATCCAAGCTCGCCGGATTACAGCATACAGTACAATTATCTCCAGTTTATGCTGGGCCTTCCTTGGGGAGAATTCTCCGAGGACAACCTCGACCTGGCCCACGCCCAGAAGGTGCTTGACGAGGACCATTTCGGACTGGAGAAGGTGAAGGAAAGAATCATAGAGTACCTCGCAGTCCTCAAGCTGAAGGGAAATATGAAGTCTCCTATCCTTTGTCTCTACGGCCCTCCGGGAGTCGGCAAGACTTCCCTCGGAAAGTCAATCGCCCGTGCCCTCGGCAGAAAGTACGTCCGCATCGCCCTCGGCGGTATGCACGACGAGGCTGAAATCCGCGGTCACAGAAAGACTTACGTTGGCGCCCTTCCTGGACGAATCCTCAACGGACTCGACAGGGCTAAGACATCCAATCCTGTCATCGTTCTCGACGAGATCGACAAACTCAGCCAGGACATCAAGGGAGATCCGTCATCGGCTCTTCTCGAGGTCCTCGATCCTGAGCAGAACGTTGCCTTCCACGACAACTACCTCGACATCGACTACGACCTCTCCAATGTCCTGTTCATCACTACGGCAAATGACATCAGCACGATTCAGCCTGCCCTCAGGGACCGTATGGAGATGATCAATGTGAGCGGTTACCTCGCCGAGGAGAAGATGGAGATAGCCAAGAAGTATCTTATGCCTAAACAGCTTGAGGAGCACGGCCTCGATAAGAAGTCGCTCAAGATAGATACGAAGGCACTCCGTGCCATCATCGAGAATTACACCCACGAGAGCGGTGTCCGCGGACTCGAGAAGCAGATCGCGAAGATCGCCCGCGTCACCGCGAAAAAGGTTGCTATGGATGAGGAAAGACCTTCCACCATCAAGCCTGAGCATCTCAAGGAGTATCTCGGACTGCCATCCGCCTTCCACGATTCCCAGAAGGGAAATGAGGGTGTCGGCGTCGTCACCGGCCTTGCCTGGACGTCAATGGGAGGAGAAATCCTCTTCAT
>JAILCZ010000086.1 GCA_024689985.1 Bacteroidales bacterium
TCCGTATCAGGCTTCAACAAAGAATCAATACTCAGCAAATACAACAACGGAGAAGATGTTGAATTCGACGACCATTTCACCCGTCTTGTAGAAGCCGGCAAAAAATACTACGCGGAGACCGAAGGTGCCGTAGATATGGGCGCAGGCCCGCTTTTCGATGCCTGGGGATTCGGCTTCAAGAATGAAATGCTGCCAAGTGACGAGCAGATCAGACAGCTTATGGATGACTACGGAGTGGACAATATGGACAACCCTGACTCGAAGGTTCATCCTGTCCTGAACTTCAATGCCTTCGCCCAGGGCTATACCTGCGACGTACTCGCCGCATACCTCCACAAATTCGGAATTCACGATATGCTGATCGACCTCGGTGAAATCTGGTGCGACGGACTGAACCAGAGAGGACAGCCTTGGTCAATAGCCGTTGACCGTCCAGTTGACGGAAACAATACCCCAGGCAGGGACATCGACGGAGTCTGGGTAGGAGACGGCAAGCCTCACGGAGTGGTTACATCCGGCAACTACCGCAAATACTACATCGTGGACGGAAAGAAATACGCTCACATCATAGATCCGAGGACCGGTTATCCAGTGCAGCATAGTCTTCTGAGCGCCACGATCGTGGCTGACGACGCTATGTCTGCAGACGCATATGCGACTTACTGCATGATCATCGGACCTGAGGCTGCGAAGAAATTCATCCTCAGCAGAAGCGACCTCCAGGCCTATCTCATCATTGCTGATGACAGTTCCAAGACGGGAATGACGGAGTGGACATCTCCGGGATTCACACTCAGGACTTCTGAATAAAGCCGAGGAGGCGCACGAGAGTTCTCGCGACGGCCTCGTCAAAGGCTACCAGAAAATCGGGGCAGATGCCAATGGCGTCGGCCCCGATTGCTATTGCCGACAGAGTGATCAGAATGGTGGAAAGAGGCATCGCCAGAAGATTCGTGAGCAAGAAATACTTCGGAAAGGTGCCGAAGCGCAGCCAGGCCAGAGGGCCGGTAAAAATCTGGCAGGAAATGGACAGGGAGAAAAGAGTCCACATCCTGCGCATAGGATTCAGGTCCGGTCCTTCCCTCATCTTGTCCGGAAAGAAAGATTTCAGGTAAGGATAGACGGTGATGATGCCGGTCATCGCAAGATAGGAAAGCTGGAAACCCAGATTGAAAAGGGCCGGAGGATAGAAGGCCAGATGGATGGTGAGGGCCGAGCAGAGGATGTGGGCGAGGTCGGTCCTGCGGCCCAGGAATGAGGCCAGTTCCTTGATGAAAATGAAGAGGAAGGCTCTGACGACGGACTGCGGGGCTCCGGTCAGAAGAACATAGAATCCGCAGAAAAAGACCAGGATCACCGAACGGATGCGCCTTGCGGGAATGCCTATCCTCAGAAAGAAAAGCAGTCTTCCGGCAAGAAGATAGATCGTGCCGAGATGCAGGCCTGACAGGGCCAGGATATGTGAGGCGCCGCTGTCGCGGAAGATTCTGACCATATCCCGTGGAAGGCCGCTGCGGTCTCCAGTCATAAGGGCCGTGATGAGCTCGCCGATGGCAGGGTCCTGCCAGGGCAGGGAGCGGATGGAGGCGCGAAGATTTTCCGCCGTTCCGAGAAGGAAGGGGTGAGTATCCGAAGAGAAGGACGGGAGGAAGGAGAGTATGGATGCGACGGTGCCGGCAAGGAAGACGAGGGCATAGGCCCAGCTGAGCGAAGGACGGCGTAGACAGAGGAAAAAACAGAGAATGAGGAGGACGGAAACCGGCAGGAGAAGGCTGCACGGCAGAAAACCGCCCACGGCAATGCCGCAGACGAACACAAGGGAAACTCCCACTATTCCGACGCCTCCAATCATAGTCCCCGATGATGTATAAAAATAAGGATTATTTTTCTATCTTTGCCGTCGATTCGAAAATTATTCACACAACTATTTATGATCATTCTTGTTATTAACTGCGGCAGTTCTTCGATCAAGTATCAGCTGCTCGATATGAAGAACGACGACGTTTATGATCTCCTTGCCAAAGGCATCGTAGAGAAGATCGGCTTGGAAACAGGACGTTTCCAGTATGCACCTGCCGGAAAGGACAAAATTGTGAAAGACCTCCCTATTCCAGATCATAAGGTAGGTATGAAACTCGTGCTCGAAGCACTTGTGGACAAGACCAACGGAGTCCTCAAATCATTCAATGACATCGACGCCGTCGGACACAGAATCGTCCACGGAGGAGAATACTTCTCAAGCAGCGCCATCGTTGACGAAGACGTTCTCAAGAAGATTGAGATCTGCTGCGACTTCGCACCGCTTCACAACCCTGCACACCTTCTCGGCATCAAGGCCGTATCAGACGTTCTTCCAAGCGTTCCACAGGTAGTGACATTCGATACTGCATATCACCAGACAATGCCGCCATACACCTTTATGTACGGTCTCCCATACGAGTACTACGAGAAGTACGGCGTCCGCAAATACGGTGCACACGGAACCAGCCACCAGTTCGTAGCGAACAAGGGTGCCAAGTTCTGCGGAATCGACATCAACAACTCAAAGATCATCACCTGCCACATCGGAAACGGCAGCTCAGTCACCGCAATCCAGAACGGAAAGGTTCTCGATACCTCAATGGGATTCACCCCGCTTGACGGTATGATAATGGGTACCCGTTGCGGTAGCATCGATGCCAACATCGTTCCTTATCTTATGAAGAAGGAGAACCTCACTCCTGACCAGATGACAGAGATAATGAACAAGAAGAGCGGCTTCCTCGGAATATCAGGCAAGACATCTGACGCACGCGACCTCGACGAACTCGCAAACGCCGGCGACCCTAGAGCCAAGCTCGCCCTCAAGAAGATGTCATACGACGTGATCAAGCTCGTAGGTTCATATGTAGCCATAATGGACGGAGTCGACCTCATCGTCTTCACCGGCGGAATCGGAGAGCACAACAGCCGTCTCCGCAGAAGGGTCTGCGAAAGCTTCACCCACCTCGGACTCAAGTTCGACTATGAGGCAAACGTAGCCTGGGGCGTCGATACAATCATCTCCCTTCCTGACTCAAAAGTGAAGGCAGCACTAATCACAACTGATGAGGAACTCGTTATCGCACGCGATACAATGCACCTCGTACAGGCAACTGAAGACTAAAAAATCCCCATTTATTGGGATACCCGCAACGGATTCCGTTCGTTATTTTTGCACGCGAAAATATAATGCGTGTTTATGGACGGAAGATTGTGGAAAATAATATTGACGAATGTTCTGATTCTGATTCCTATTATAGGATGGAGTCAGAACATTGTTATTTCCGGCACGATCTCCGACAAGAAGACGGCGAAGCCCCTTGAGTTCGCCACCGTAGTCCTCGAAGGTGGCCAGTGGGCAGTTGCTGATGCAAAAGGCAGATTCACCATCAAAAACCTGCAGGAAGGCAAGAATATCATAACTGCATCCTGCCTGGGATACGTGACCAGGAAAGAGGACATCATCCTCTCAAAAAGCCTCGAAGGCTATAAAATCTATCTTGAGGAAGACAACCTCGCAATCGAGAGCGCAGTAATCACCGCGAAAGAAAGCACATCTGCCGCAACCACGAGCAGAATCATCGACAAAACTGCCCTCGACCACGTCCAGTTGATGAACGTCGCCGACATCTCCAGCCTCCTCCCGGGAGGAACCACGGTAAACGCGGCCCTCACGACATCCAGAATCTTCAACCTCCGCGGAGAATCATCCGAAGACGGCAACAACGCCTTCACGACGGCAGTGGAAGTTGACGGAGTCAGGATTTCCAACAATTCCAGCTTCGCGTCCACGACGGGAGCGACAGTAAACAACATCGCATCTGCGAACGTAGAATCCGTAGAAGTCATAACCGGCGTACCGTCAGTCGAATACGGAGATATGTCAGCCGGAATCGTAAAGATCAATACGAAGAAAGGACGCACACCCTACACGGTGACGATGTCCACCAACCCGAAGACGAAGCAGATATCCGCAAGCAAAGGATTCTCCCTCGGAGAAAGGAAAGGAGTGGTCAACGCCTCCTTCGAGCGCACCAAGTCAGTTTCCAGCCAGATGTCCCCATACACAGGCTATGACAGAAACCAGCTCTCTCTTACATATACAAATTCATTTGACAGAGGTATCTTCGCAGACTCCCCTCTCCAGGTGAGCGCGGGAATCACGGGAAATGTCGGAGGAATGAACTCAGAAAACGACCCGGACGCATACGAAGGCACCTGGTACAAGGAAAGAGACAACGCGATAAGAGCGAACGCGAAAGCCAGGCTCCTTCTCGGCAAACCTTGGATCACGAACCTCGAACTCAACGCATCATTCTCCCTCAGAGACCGTTCCTGGAAAGAGAAGGACCTCTACTCAAGCGCAGCCAGCACGATCGTGCTTCACGGTACGACAGAAGGTTATTTCGTAGCACAGGAATACGACGCAGACGGCACGAACGAGGCCGTGATGATCAGCTCCGGACAGTGGTACAACACTATGGGCGACAAGGACATTCCGATGAACTTCAAAATCGGGGCGAAGGCCGGACTCGGCAGAAACTTCGGTGAAGTCAGGCATAAATTCAAGGCCGGAATCGACTTCACGGGTGACGACAACCTCGGCACGGGCGAGTATTCCGAAGACCTCGCGACTGCACCTACCTTCCGCACATACGATTACAGCGCCCAGCCGGCGATGTACAACCTCGACGCCTACATAGAGGACGACGTAATCATCCCGTTCGGAAAATCCCGCCTCAACCTTGTGGCTGGACTGAGGAACGACAATACCTTCATCAGCGGATCGGCCTATGGAACCACATCCAGCCTTTCTCCTCGATTCAACGCAAGATACACAGCAAGCCGCAATTTCAGCGTCAAGGGAGGATGGGGCCTGACGGTAAAGCAACCTTCATTCGCAGTGCTCTACCCTACCCCTTCTTACTACGACATAATGACGTTCACCTCAACCAGCGGCTCGTCAGGAACATATTATGCGGCCTACTACACCAAGCCTCGCACGATAGAATACAACCAGGCCCTCAAATGGCAGAAAGGCATCCAGAGCGAGCTGGGAGTGGACTTCAGGGTAGCTGGAACGAAAGTATCCCTCACCGGTTTCTACAACAGGACCAAGGATGCGTTCACGGTTATGACAGACTACGAGCGATTCTCATACAACTACACCAGCACTTCCGCCGTCAACGGCATTGCAATAGACGTTGACAACAGAGTGTTCAGCGTGGACCAGAGCACGGGAATCGTGACCGTAAGCGACAAGAGCGGCACATACGACGACATCACCCTCGCCTACACGACGAAAAATTCGTTCATAACCCGCAAATACGCCTACAACCTCAGCAACCCTACCACGAGATACGGCCTCGAATGGGTGATCGACTTCAAGAAAATCAAGTCGCTCAACACCACGGTCCGCCTCGACGGAACCTGGTACGCATACAAGAGCTTCAACTCCGATATGCAGGAGTATTATCCGAGCAACCAGACCTCCAATGACGGCACTCCGTTCAAATATGTAGCCCTCTACTACGGAGGGGCAAGCGCATCCAACGGTCAGAAGACTCAGGCCATAAGGACAAATCTCACCGTGACCACGAGAGTGCCGAAGGCACGACTGATCTTCTCCCTCAAGGTCGAAGCCAGCTTGCTGAAATACAGCCAGAGCCTCAGTGAAAGAGAAGACGGATCAGCGCGCAGCTACAGCCTCTCCGACCTGAGCACTCCTCTTGACTACACCGATGAGAGCATCTACACCGCCGGAAACTACACAGTCACCTTCCCTGACTACTATTACTCATACGATGACGGTACGCTCAGGGACTTCCTCACTGACTTCAAGTGGGCATATGAAAACAAGGGCAGCAGTTCGGAGGCACTGGACCTCTACGCCGACCTCAGCAAATTCGTAATCAGTTCCAACTACAAATACACATTCAACTCCGACTACATCTCTCCATATTTCTCAGCCAACGTGAGCGTGACCAAGGAAATCGGCGACATCGCCTCCGTATCCTTCTACGCCAACAACTTCCTGAACAATCTGTCGAGGGTGAAGTCCTCAAGGACCGGAGCCTGGTACTCCGTCTATAATTACATCCCGTCATTCTTCTACGGAATGACGCTAAGACTGAAATTTTAACACAATAGGTTAGTTACAAACAAATAAAATCCAAATGAAAAAAATTTTAACAGCACTCGCAGCAGTTGCAATCCTTTTCACAGGCTGCGAATCGGACGACGAAATCAAGACCCAGACAGCTGGCATCCAGCTTTCTGTTGACGGAAGCGCACTCGCAGAAGAAGGCGTTACAATCACCCTGTCCGACGGTACGACATCCATCGAAGTCGTCACCGACGCGAATGGTCTCGCAGAAGTGACTGCAGTATCCGGAGTTTACACGGCATCTGCAAGCTTCAAGGTGTACAACGATGACAACACCTACGAAATCTACAACGGTTCGACGACAGTTGAGCTCAGCTCGCTCACCAACTCGACTACTTTCAAGCTTCCTCTCAGCGTTGCTTCCACCAGCACCCTCATCATCAAGGAAATCTATGCCGGCGGATGTACATACAACACCAGCGACCATTACATCAAGGACAAATATATGGTCCTCTACAACAACTCAGACCAGAGCATCGACCTCAAGGACATCTGCTTCGGCTTCCCTTACCCGCCAAACAACTGGGCAAGCAACAAATACTACTCAAACGGCACGATGTCATACTTCTCAGAGGGCTGGACACCTCAGGGCTGGGGTTTCTGGGGCTTCAGGTCAGAGGCTGACGGCGGACTCGCTTCATACGAACTTCCTGCATACTCTCAGGTCGTAATCGCAGTATTCGGAGCAATCGACCACACCGTGACATACGCAAATTCAGTTGACCTCTCCGGAGCAGACTACGCAATGTATGACCTCGAGTGCGGATTCAGCAACACAGGATATTATCCTGCTCCTGACGAATCCATCCCGTCAACCCACTACCTCAAGGGTTACAAGTTCGGCATCAGCAACGCCTGGGCCTGCTCTTACGGAACTCCTGGCTTCTTCATCTTCAATATGAGCGCAGATGACGCAAAGGCCCTCATCGCCGACACCGAGAATATGGACTACACCAACGGAGAAAAGCTTCCAAGCGTAAAGATTCCTAACGAGCTCATCCTCGACGGTTCGGAGCAGGGTTACACAGGAGGCCTCGCAAACACAAAGGCAAGACTCTACAGCTCAATCGACGCAAGCTATGTAAAGCACACTCCATTCCAGAGCCACTCGCTTTACAGAAACGTTGACGTAGAGGCCACCCTCGCAATCGAAGGCAACGAAGACCTCCTCGTTTACAACTACACAGGCGGTACCGAGGACGAAGAATACGGCTCTACCGACCCTTCAGGCATCGATGCGGAAGCATCAATAGCAAATGGCGCGAAGATCGTATTCCAGGACACCAACAACTCTGAGAACGACTTCCACCAGAGAGCAAAGGCGACCCTCTGCAAGTAAATGAATATGAGAAAAGTTTTCGCAATCTTCATCCTCGCCGCGGCATCGGCAGCAGCATCAGCACAGGACTTCAGGTTCGTGCAGGAGAGCCAGCCGTGGCTTACGGGCAACAATGCCGCCGGCCTCACCCGCTTCTCCGGAAACAAGATTTCAATAGTTGAAGGAATGTTCCGCAAAGACGACGGAGGACTCATCGGCATCGAGGGCTCGGATGACAGTTTCGAAACCGGACTCAGCACTGAATCATATTTGAACTTTTCGGACAGGATAGTCTTCTACGGAGGACTGTCCTGGTCGTGGTTCAAAGGTCAGAATATGGGAGGATCCATCTTTATGGACCCTTCTTACAATTCCTTCAATGTAATCGAGACAAGCACGGAAACCGCAGGAATCAAGACCAGGGAGCTCTATGATCTTACCGGAGGACTTGGTTACAGACTTTCGGACAAAGTCTCGCTCGGAGGAAAAATCAATTACGAGTGCGGAGACCAGACCAAGAGGAAGGACCCTCGCACCCTCAACAAATGGATGGATATGGGCCTCAGCGCAGGCCTTATGTGGACGCCTTCGGAGACGTTCCGTATAGGAGCCGACCTCAGATACCGGAGAACCCTCGAGCAGATCACGGCAGGACAGTATGGAGCCAACGAAACCAACTACGTCCTCTACGTGGACTACGGAGCCGGACTTTCAGTCAAGGAACTCTTCGACACCGACGAGAACCACATCTCCACAAGTTCAAGCCGTCCGATGTCAAACACATTCTATGGAGCCGGCATCCAGTTCGGTTTCGGCGACAGGACAAAGTTTGAAAACGAAGTGACCATCCTCCACAGAACAGGATATTTCGGAAAGAAATCATCCACCACGGTCGTCTTCGAAGAATTCGACGGAAACGAATTCCGCTACGAAGGGAATCTTCTCATCCCTTCGGCAGGAGGCCTCAACAAGGTAAGCCTGGGCGCGGGTCTAAGCACCCTGGCCAACTACAGGAACATCTACACCAAGGTCTATACTTCAGGAGAGGAGACGACGATAACGTATTCGGAGCCACAGAAATCTCTTTCGAGAAACATTCTGGACCTGAACGCGGGCTTTTCCCGCTATGCCGGAATCAATGACGATGAATACGGATGGAAATACGGTCTGGACGCAGACCTGAAGTACAAAGACCAGAAGACCACCTACTACCCTTACTACAGAAAACAGAATTACGTGAGGGTGGCGGCGGAAATTTTCGGAGAAAGGAAGATATGCGTGTCCAAAGGATCATTCACCCTGGAAGGCCGCTCGTTCTTCAGTTTCGGTTCAGGAACGGCTGCTGAAGACGGAGCCTACGCATCGACGTCATCCTCATCGATAGTTTCCGCAGACTCGTGGGCATACTGGCAATACTATTACGAAACACTGAGCCGGGCCGGCCTGCACCTCGGTGTCAGATACACAAGGCCGCTGATGGGCGTGAAAGCCTACATAGGCCTGCAGGACACATTTACAAGTCTGCTGGAAGATTCGGAATATCTGCCAGGCAAGACAAGGAACACCGCAAAAATCACAATAGGATGCATATTCTAGAAATAAGGAAATACCTTCTCGTCTGTGCGGCAGCGATAATTCAGCTGGCGGCACAGGCCCAGAACATCAGCGACGATCCAAAACTGGTCAAAGGTCAGCTTGAAAATGGAATGACCTACTACATCCGTCACAGCGAGACTCCAAAGGGCTGTGCGGATTTTTACATTGTACACAACGTCGGAGCCCTTCAGGAAGAAGACAACCAGAATGGTCTGGCTCACTTCCTCGAGCATATGGCCTTCAACGGAACGAAGCACTACCCGGAAAAGGGCATACTCAACTTCCTCGCAAAGGAAGGAGTCCGCTTCGGATACAACATCAACGCCTATACGAGCCGCAAGCAGACGGTCTATAACCTCTCCACGGTTCCTCTCGTAAGGGAATCATTCGTGGATTCAGTACTCACCGTCCTCCACGACTGGTCCTGCGACATCACCTGCGACCAGAAGGCCATCGACGAGGAGAGAGGCGTGATCAGCGAGGAATGGAGACGCAGGGACAACCTCAAGTCCCGCATCTTCGAGAAGCAGGCCAACCTAATGTACAACGGTTCCCTCCACACGAAGAGAAACGTCATCGGCACCCTCGAAATCATCAACAATTTCAAGAGGGAGGAAATCCTGGACTTCTACCACAAATGGTACCGTCCTGATATGCAGGCCATCATCGTGGTCGGCGACTTTGATCCGAAGGCAATGGAAGAGAAGATCAGAAACTCATTCTCGGACATTCCTCTCGTGGAGAATCCTGCTCCAAAGCAGGAAGTGGAGATCCCGGCTATCGTTGCTCCGAAGAACATCAACATCCTGGACAAGGAAATCCAGTACTATACCTTCAAGGTGTTCTGCCGTCAGCCATATCCGAAGCAGAACCTAAGAAGCGACGAAGCCTTCTATCGTGACCTCTACGCAAGGCAGATCGTGACCAGCATCCTTTCAGACAGGATGGCTGAGGACTACAAGAAGAGCCAGGCTCCCGGCAAGAGAAGCGTCCTCGTGACCAACAGCCAGGGAACCGACCTCTATGTCAGCCAGTTCACCTTCGTAACCGAGGATTCAACCGACTTCCGCGCAGTTGCCAGATACTACGCCAGAACACTCCACAGATTCCTCCAGTACGGAATCTCAAAGGACGAATTCGAGGCGGCCAAGCTGAATGTATTCAAGAAAAACAAACTCAACGAAGACCTTAAGGAAAGCGACCTCAAGACATCCGACTTCGTTGCCACCTATATCAACAACTTCACCGCCGGATTCTCGGCCGCCTCGCCTGCAGAGCTCAGGAAGGCCCAGCAGAGAGCGATGGAATCAGTTTCCTACCAGATGGCATCGGAATACGTGAACAT
>JAILCZ010000095.1 GCA_024689985.1 Bacteroidales bacterium
CTGACGACCGTGAGGAACTCGACCGCGCCGCTTTCGAGCGCTTCGGTCCTCACTACCACAACTTCAGCATCTAGCACAACCCTGCCTCACTCTACGGCCATTCCAGAACCCCTGGTTTGGCCGTTCTTCATTTCAAAGACCCGAAAACACACCCTCCACGTGGATTTCAGACGATTCCACCAACCATCGGTCCGCCAAAAGGCCACTTTCGTGGCCAATTTCAGCTTCCGGTCACAAACATCAAGGTATTTCGGGCCGCCTCCCGCCAGCGCATTTCTCGCAGCCACAAATAATTAGCTTTTCTTGCCCGTCCAAGAGAAACGGCCAACTTAACCCCTCAATATCTGGACGCAAGTCCATTTACATCAGAGAAATCCACATATCAGAGGCTTTTCAAGGCCAACACCTTCCCTAAATTTCACGCCAGCCACATTTGATTAGAATTTCATGGCCGGTGGGATGTTGAGGGATGCTGCCGGTCTAGAAAATGCCCGGATCCGTGGAAAGCACTTCTTTATTTTGTGAGTCAGCCCGATGTTGGGGGACTTACGTGGCCATGGGGGAAAGAAGGGCTGAAAAAGCTAATTATTTGTGGCCGCGAAAAGTTCGCTAATGGGAAATGGCCCGAAATACAGTGAGTTTTGCGACCGGGATTCTAAAACGGCCACGAAAGTGGCGATGTGTCGGGACGCAATCTTAGGATAAGGCTCGAAAGTCACGGAAACGGCGTTTTTTCGGGATACCAACGTACACCAGGAAGGGTTGCGGCCCGATGTTGGGGGGCTTGCGTGGCCGGGAACGGCTCGCTGGCGGGAAACAGCCCGAAATTGAGTGGTTTGCGTGGCCGGGAACGGCTCGCTGGCGGGAAACTGCCCGAAATTGAAGGGTTTGTGTGGCCGGGAGCGGCTCGCTGGCGGGAAACGGCCCGAAACGCAGTGAGTTTTGAGACCGGGATAGAAATTTGGCCAGGGAAAGCTGGTTATTTCTCCGAAGAAATGTATGTTCGTGCGTGTCTCGCATTTTAGAAAAAACGGCCATTCCAGATTCCTCTGGTTTGGCCGTTTTATTGTACGTTATGGATTGCGTTATCCGTTGAAATTGCGCTTTGGATGGAAGAAAGCGAAAAGGACGGTGCAGACAAGGGCGGTTGCTATGCCGATGTGGGCTGTGTAGGCATCAGAGATGCCGAAGCCGATAGGCATAATGCAGATGAAAGTCACACAAACCGATGTCATAAAGATGCCAGGTATGAGTGACATCAGATAATACAGACCCTTTCTCTCCCTATAAAGGAATACTGTAATTGCCCAGAGCGTGAATGACGCAAGAATCTGGTTGGCCCACATAAAGTATCTCCAGATAAGGTTGAATCCATCATTGTCAGCAATTGAGAAATAGAGAAAAAATCCCGCCGCAAGGAAAACAGGAAGACTGACAGCAAGACGCTTCGGTATGCTCTTCTGATCCACTCTAACGAAATCGGCAAGAATGAGACGGGCAGTCCTGAAGGCAGTATCACCGGAAGTAATAGGAGCGGCGACCACGCCGAGGATGGCGAGGACGCCACCGGCTATGCCAAGCCACTTGATGGAAATATTCTCAACGACAAGAGGCGCACTTGAATTGATTGCGATGCCAAGTTCCTCGAATCCGTGACCATATACGAAGTAAGAACCGAGAGCCGCCCAGATAAGAGCGATGATACCTTCAGTAATCATTGCGCCATAGAATATAGGGCGACCGAGCTTTTCGTTTGTCATACAGCGGGCCATCATAGGACTCTGCGTTGCGTGGAATCCACTGAGCGCACCACAGGCGATCGTAATAAAAAGGCAAGGGAAAAGATTCTGACCGACAAGGCCGGAATCAGCCTTGAGCTGATGGTCTGTCTGAGAAAGGCCGGTCCATATCTCAGGAATTGAAGGCCACTTGAAGACGAGGACGACCATAAGGGCAACTGCCATAAAAATCAAGGCAATGGCAAAGAGAGGATAGATCTTGCCGATAAGCTTCGAAATAGGCAGAAGGGTCGCCAGCATATAATAAATGAAGACGATGACACACCAGACCATCACTGAATCACCAGGAACCCAGTTCTTGGTAAGGTCGCCGAGGATGATTGCCGGGCTGGATGTGAAGACTGCACCAACGAGAAGCATAAGCAACATCGCAAACACAAGCATAACTGCCCTGGCCTTGCCACCAAGATAGCGTCCGATGATGTCAGGAAGTCCCTCGCCGCCATTGCGCATTGACATCATACCGGCGAAATAATCGTGCATCGCACCGGCGAAAATGGCGCCGATGACGATCCAAACATAGGATGCCGGGCCGAACTTGGCCCCCATAAGGGCGCCGAAGATAGGACCTGTTCCAGCAATGTTGAGGAACTGGATCATATAAATCTTCCAGGAAGGCATAGGGACATAGTCCATACCATCAGCCTTGGAAACACAAGGAGGTATTCTGTTCGGATCAGGAGCAAAGACCTTTTCAACGAACTTTCCATAAAAAATGTAGCCTAATATCAAGGCTGCAACACAGATTATGAAACTGTACATACACTAATATGAATTATAACTTTTTTTTCTTACTGACTCTTCTTGGTAAAGAATGAAAAATGGACTCTTCCATAGCAACGCTCCTTCACAAAAGCAGGATGCTCCTTGAAAGAATGCTCGTCGCCGTGTTCGAGAATAAAGTAACAATCATCGTGTAGTATGTCCTTTGAAAGGACCTTGTCCGGGATCTCTTGTAAATTTTCAAGCGCGTAAGGTGGGTCCGCAAAAATCAGGTCGAACTTCTCACGGCAAATAGGGAGGAAATCAAAAACATTGTCCCTGACCATCGTGACATTCTTGAGGCCGAGACGCGCAGCCTCAGTCTTGATGAAAGAGGCGTTCTCCCTTGTCATCTCCACGGAATATACCCTCTCGGCTCCGCGAGATGCAAACTCGAAGGCAATGGCTCCGGTACCTCCGAAAAGGTCCAGGACCTTCAGTCCCTCGAACTCATACTCATTGTTGAGAATATTGAAAAGGCCCTCACGGGCAAAATCAGTAGTAGGGCGAGCCTTGTAGCCCACCGGCGGATTGATTGTCTTCCCCTTGAGTTTACCTCCGATAATTCTCATACATCTCTATTTAAAAACCACATTATAACAATACTTCTTCAACGACTCCTTCTGCTCTCCGGAAAGAGGAGAGATGAACTGGATGACAGTCTTCTGCACGCTCAGGCCAAGGGCATAGATGACATTGAACAAGTGATATTCCAAGGACGTAAAATCCGGGACTTCGAACATATTGCAGAAAAGAAGCTTCTCACCTTTCCTGATGGCCAGGGTAAAGACGTGCATCCTATATGATGCAACGGCAACTGGATTATCCTCCCTGCTCCTGACCTTGTTTCCAGCCTTTGTTCCTGTCTTTGTCCTGCCAAGGACATCGAGGACGTCCAGCATCTCCGGAGCCTTCCCGCCCGAATATACGAGCACGGCATCGAAAGCCGGAACAGGAACGGAAAGAACGGGCTCCGAGGCGTCTATACGAGCCACCTCAGAGAGAAAAGACTTCGCCTTCTCCTGCACGAAAAAAGCGGCAGGTACCAAAGTAGCCTTGCCGCTGTAATTTGCCTTTATGTCCGAGGCCATTATGCTACTCCCAGTTACCTGCGTTGTTGTTAGGAGCTGAAATGCTGCCGACCTGGAGTCCTGGGTACTTGTTCTTCTGCTTGCAGTCGTCATCAAGATTGATTCTCTGCTGCTCGTTAAGACCCTTGAGGAGCTTCTTGTAAGGCATTCTAGCCTCGAAGAGAGGAACCTGCACACCTGAAACTGTCTTTGTGATGGCCTCCATCTCGACAAGCTCACCGTCTGAATAAGGGATGTACTTGAGAGCATTTACATCGAAGTTCTCTCTGCCGTTGAAGAGAGTGTCCTTGACATTGATCTTTGTCTCAACTGAGAAAACGAGGTGCTTGTCACCTGCCTTGTAGAGCTCATAAAGCTGAGCTGCGGTGATGCCTCTCTTAGCCTTCTTGAGGGCCTCAGTATGTGCAACTGCGAGTGAGTCGTCCTGTGAGCCGACCTGCATTATGATACTCATCTGACCATTGTTGTAGAAATCAACGAGAGAATCGACTGTAGAGACAAACTTGTTGTTCACGCTCTTGTAAGCGACCTGGAGAGTACGGATGTCCTTGAGATTCTGGACTGCCTGCTCTGAACGGAATGCTGTCTGCTTGTTGAAATCAACAGGCTCCTTAACACTTTTTACAATTGCAACGACGAGTCCGACTGCGACTGCGAAGAGCGCAACCTCGACAAGGATTTTAACTGCTTTGTTCATATTTGTATTTAAAATTTATTGTTCGTGTTAATAATTTGTGAGCTTTTGGCATCGCTAGATACTCGCGTTCACGATAGACAAAGTTATGAATTAATTTATGAAATACAATATAATTTGTAATTTTGCATAAACGAAAAAAACCGCGATGAAGCCGATTGAAACAGAGAAAATTGCACTTCTGGATAGTATGATCGAGGAGTCCCGCAAGGTGGTGCTGACCGCACATATGGGCCCCGACGGAGATGCCGTAGGGAGCACCACTGCCCTGGCAGCTTACCTGGAAGAGGTCAGGGGTAAAGAAGTGAAGATAGTGCTTCCGGACCCAGTGCCGGAATCGATAAGCTTCATCACGGAAGGCTACGAAGACAGGTTCATCTTCGGAAAAACCGACCTTGAAGCCTGCCGTGAAGCCATAGGCAACTGCGACCTGCAGGTAACCCTCGACTACAACGACTTCAAGAGAACGGGGATACTGGAAGAAATGCTCTCGGAGAGCAAGGCCAGGAAACTGATGATCGACCACCACCTCAACCCGAGCACGGAGGCCTTTGACATCGTATTTTCGGAGACCCAGGTATCATCAGCCTGCGAACTGCTCTTCCACATCCTGATGAAACTCCCCGACATCGGCTCGGACGCATCTAAGCTTCCGAAGAGGTCGGCAGATGCCCTGATGGCCGGAATGACGACAGACACGAACAACTTCGCGAACTCAGTCTTTCCGGAGACTCTCCAGATGGCCTCAGCCCTTCTGGCAGCTGGAGTTGACAGGGCGGAGATTCTTTCGAACATATACAACAAATACAGGGAAAACAGGCTCAGGCTTATGGGACTCGCCCTGAAAGACCTGATGAAGATAACCGACAAAGGTGTGGCATACATTGTGATGCGTAAGGATGTGCTCGATGCCTACGACGTGAGGGAAGGAGAGACGGAGGGATTCGTAAACCTGCCTCTGGCCCTGGACAAAGTAAGGATGAGCATACTCCTGAAGCAGGAAGACGACCATTTCAGGGTGTCGATCCGCTCGAAGAAAGGAGTGTCGGCGAACAAGTGTTCCGGCCTGTACTTCAACGGAGGGGGGCACGAGATGGCTGCCGGAGGAAGATTGTATGTACCGAAGGACATATCGGACTACGGTGAAGCAGAGAAATACATAGAAAAAGTAACTGACGAATTCTTCAGTTGACCTGACGGATTCTTGAATATTTGAATTTGGTGAAAACATTCAGAAAGACAGTATTGGCCGTAGCTGCGATCATCGGATTGGCAGCAGGATGTTCCAAGGAGAACCTGGAAACGAAATTCGCGAACCAGGAGACCAAAATCGAGACATTCGTGACCAACCAGATGGCATCGAACGATACGGCGACGGTGAAATACAACGGAGGAACGACGATCCTGACGATAGTCCCCGGAGAGGGAGACTCCCTTGCGACTGACGGGGTGATAACCTTCTACTATGCGGGCTATGTGTTCAACAGCGCGTCTGTTTCCAGCAGCAACCTCTTCACGACCAACAAAGAAGAAATTGCGACCGCGGCAAGCTGGAACACATCCGGCGAGAACCAGTACGAGGCTCTCACCGTAAGGCTCAGCGAAGCGGACTTCGTGAAGGGACTGAAGAACGGACTGCCAGGACTGAAGGCAGGAGATGAGGCGTATATTCTGTTTTCCGGAAAATATGGGTTCGGAGACAAGGTTCTCGGCACGATTCCTGCAAACTCTGCACTGGTCTACCACGTTTGGGTAGAAAGTATTTCAAACGAATAACGTATATTTGCAGACTGATTCAGAAAATTTCAAATGAAAAAATCGACAATAACCGCCATTCTCTCGACTGCTGCATTCGCACTGCTCAGCGTCGCCTGCGCAAAAGAAGCTGACGAAGAGAAAAACGCCAGCAGCAAAAGATATTTCGACGCCTGGATGAGCGTGAATGAAGGAAAGACCTTCAACGTTCTTTACAGGACAGCGAAAGGTGCATACATCATCGAGGAAGAAGAAGGAACGGGAGAAACTCTCATATATGATTCCGAAGACACCTGCTACGTATTCGTTGACTATACCGAGTACGACCTCGAAGGAAATGTGAAGAACAACACCAGGAAGGTGGTCTCACAGCAGAACGGAGACTATGTAGAGACTAACTTCTACGGTCCTACCGTATGGCTCCGCGGCCCCGACTACATCTACGCAGGAATCGACGACGTATTCGAAGGAATGAAGGTCGGAGGCAGAAGGAAGGCAATCATTCCGGGATGGCTCCTCGCATACGGAGACTATGATACCGAAGAGGAATATATCAAGAACTGCACGGGTGACGACAGGATCTACGACATCACGCTGGCAGGCACTTGCAGCAACATCACGACCTGGGAGCTTGACTCACTCGAAAGATATGTGAACAAGAATATGGACGCCATTGACTCGACGGCTTACGGAATCTACTGCCAGACGCTCATCGAGCCGACTGACACCACCACACTTCCGACGGACACCACCGTTTACATCAACTATGTGGGCAAGCTTCTCAACGGCCAGATCTTCGACACGAACATTAAGAAAGTCGCCATTGACGCAGGCATCTTCAGCAGCAGCACGACTTACGAGCCGACTCTGGTAACTCTCTCTGAAGACTATACAGACTACACGATGGGAGACGACGAAAACAGTATGATCGACGGATTCGCATATGCCATATCACAGATGCACGAATACGAAAAGATCAGATGCGTATTCTATTCAGGAAGGGGTTATTCCTACAGCGGAAGCGGAAACAAGATTCCGGCATACTCCCCTCTTATGTTCGAGATAGAGCTCGTCGATGCTCCGGAAGACTAAAGCAGAATTTTAAAAGAATAGAGATTAAGGAGATTTGAATGACCGAAAGAAACGGAACGGTTCCCGTAGAACTAGGGACAAAAAAGATAAGTTCACTTCTTAAGGAATACGCAGTCCCGGCAATCATCGCCATGACTGCGTCTTCTTTGTACAATATGGTCGACAGCATCTACATCGGCCACATCAGGGAGGTGGGCTCACTTGCAATCAGCGGACTGGCAGTGACATTCCCGCTGATGAACCTGTCAGCAGCCCTTGGTACCCTTGTGGGTGTGGGTGCTTCTACGATCGTATCCGTGTATCTCGGCCAGAAGAACTACGAGGCGGCAAACAAGGTGCTCTCAAACGAAGTGACGCTCAACACCATCATCGGACTTCTCTTCACGGTGGTGACGCTGTTCTTCCTCGAGCCGATACTCTACTTCTTCGGAGCCAGCGAGAACACGATGGTCTTCGCGAAGGACTATATGGTGATCATCCTCATAGGAAACGTGGTCACCCACCTGTACTTCGGCCTCAACAATATGCTCAGGGCGGCCGGAAATCCGCGGCTTGCAATGGGACTGACCCTCTTTACGGTCATATTCAACAGCATCCTCGACCCGGTTCTGATCTTCGGTCTGAAAATGGGCATACAGGGAGCCGCACTTGCGACAGTGATCGCCCAGGTATGTGCCCTGGCCTATGTATGGAAATACTTCTCCGACAAGAATAACTTCATGCACTTTCCAAAGAAAGTGTTCACTATAGACTGGAGAATCGCCAAATCATCACTTGCAATTGGAATGGGGCCGTTCCTGATGAACTCAGCAGCCTGCCTGGTGACGATGTTCATCAACCTTCAGCTCCGCAAATACGCAGGAGACCTCAGCATCGGAGCCTACGGAATCATCAACAGGATTTCATTCCTCTTCGTAATGGTCAATATGGGCCTCAACCAGGGAATGCAGCCTATTGCAGGCTTCAACTACGGAGCGAGAAAATATACCAGGGTAAGGAAGGTATTCTACCTTACCGCAGCCTGGGCCACGCTCGTCACCACCCTCGGTTTCGTAGTGTCGGAATTCTTCCCGGAACTCGCGGTGAAGGCATTCACGAACGACCCTGAAATGATTGACCTGAGCACTAAGGGAATCAAGATCGTCAACATCGCCTTCCCTCTCGTGGGATTCCAGATGGTGGCCACCAACCTCTTCCAGTGCCTCGGAATGGTGAAGAAATCCATCTTCCTTTCCCTCTCCCGCCAGCTGCTCTTCCTCATTCCTACCGTGTACTTCCTTCCGGAAATACTCGAGGCCGAGGGATATCCAGGAATCAACGGAGTATGGCTCGGTTTCCCTATATCTGATACCATAACCATCATAACATCGGCAATCCTGCTCTTCCATATGTTCGGAAAGCTCCGCAAACTCAACGACGGCGACGACCCGTCCGTTCTCGGAGGATTGAGCTGATGGCACAAAAACAGTAACCAAATGGCAGAGAAGAAAATAATCATCAACGTGGGACGCCAGTTCGGAAGCGGCGGCCATCTCGTGGCGGAGGAACTCAGCAAGAGACTGGG
>JAILCZ010000108.1 GCA_024689985.1 Bacteroidales bacterium
GCGAGGTCATCAATCCAAAGGATGGAAAGATCCTCGAGAATCTTCTCGAGACTGTCGTTGTCCACAAGTTCCTCTTCGAAAATCTTCACGAAAAGAGCCGCATCCTGAGAGAGGGACCTTTCCTCCGAAGCCATATATTTCTTGAAATACTCCTTTTCGGAAATAGTCTTGAACAAAGACCTGATCAGGGCGTCATAAGGCTCCCAAGAGAGTTTTTTCTTAGAGACGAGTTTCTGGAAATCGGGATCATCCGCAATGAGCGGAGCGATAGAGTTCTCAATAAACTTGAGATTCGGCTGAAGGTCTTCCTTGGTAGCGTTGAAGCGGTTTCTGGCCGTTTCCATACGGTCTTTAGCCTCCTGTGTAAGAGCAGGAATGAGAAGGAGCATATAAAGATATAAGTCCCTTGTAGCCTCGCAGGAAGCCTCGAGCATAGCCTCGGCTTCTGCAAGCGTCATTCCAGGATTCTCCGAGTAACCGTAAAGAACCTTAAATGCCTTTATTCTGAGAATTCTTCTGTTAAGCATGATTTCAAACAAAATTTACGCAAAGATAACCCAGATTTTGATATTTTTTCCTAAATTTACTTAAAATAAACAAGTAAGATGTACAGAGACGACCACGACCGCTCATTTCAGCAGGAGCGTTCCACAGAAGACGTATTCTCAAAACCAGTAAGAGCAGGCAAGCGAACATACTTTTTTGATGTAAAGGCTACCAAGGGAAACAACGATTTTTATCTTACGATCACTGAGAGCAAACGTCGCCAGGAACGAGACGGATCACTAACATACGACAAGCACAAAATCTTCCTATATAAAGAGGACTTCGAGAAATTCACGGAAGGCCTGAATGATGTAATCAAATACATCAAGGACAACTGCCTCAACGGAGAAATCCAGGAATATCGCAAAGACTCCGAGACAGAAGATTTTTAAATTGAATTCGCGACAATTTGACCCATACTCCAGGCGGCCTGCAGATTAAAGCCGCCTGTTATTGCGTCAACATCCAATACCTCCCCGGCGAAATACAAGCCGGGGATATTTTTTGCCTCCAGAGTACTGATATTCACATTGCTGAGAGCAACGCCGCCGCAGGTTACGAACTCATCCTTGTAGTGTCCCCTGCCATCAACGTGATGCACATCGGCGCAAAGAACGGAAACGAGACGGTTGAAAGACTTCTTCGGGATAGAGCCCCATTTCTCGTCGGAAATGCCGGCACGGCGGACAAGATAAGCCCAAAGCCTGGAAGTCAATTCCTCCGGATAAGCATTGACGACGGCCTTCTGAGGATTGGCGGAAGCAATCTCGGAAAGAAGAGACCTGACCTGGTCCTCATTATAATTGCCAAGCCAGGAAATAGCTATGTCGGCCTGATACTGACAGTCCGCGAGAATCCTCGCGGCATAAGACGAAAGCTTAAGGACAGCCGGGCCACTGATTCCCCAATGAGTCAGAAGAAGAGGGCCCTCCCCTCTCATTTTTGCAGCTTTATTTCCATTAGCACCTTTGTTTCCGCAGAGACTCACAGCCGCATCCTCCACGACGGCCCCCATCATCGAGTTAAGCTGGTCATCCTTTATATTCAACGTGAACAAGGCTGGTATCGGCTTCTCAATCTCAAGGTCAAGGCCGTCAAGCATAGAAGCCACTCCCCTGGTAAAGCCGCCGGTTGCGATCACTACCTTGTCGAAATCTTCCAGCAAGGCCTTCACCGATGTCACGGCAGAAGAAGTTCGGACGATTACTCCGAGACGCCTCATAAGCCCCTGAAGAGTCCGGACTATCTGCATTGCATCCTGGGACGCAGGAAAGACGCAACAATCCTCCTGGGTAACAAGGGCAACGCCCTCAGCCTCGAACCAGCGCATAACATCCTCATTGCTGAAGACCTTCAAGGCCCTCTTCATAAGGGTTGTGCCGCGAGGATAGACCTTGTCCAGGGAACGGACTCCGGCAAATGAATTGGTAAGATTGCAGCGGCCGCCGCCAGTGATGGCGACCTTCGCAAGAGTCGTTTTTCCAGCTTCGAAAACGACGACCTCCGTTTCCGGGAGTCGTCGTTTCAACTGGATTGCGCAGAAGCAGCCAGCGGCTCCTCCGCCTACAATCGCAACCTTCATCAGTTATCAGAAATTAATGATGCTGTTGACATACTCTGAAACAAGACCGATCTTGCCAGTCTTATAGAGAGCATAGAGCACTCCGGCGGCAATGATGACGATCCAGACAAGGGCCTTCACCAACCACGGAGTCTTCTTCGCAGCGAACGGATCCTTCATCTTGATGACAGGAACGTCAGCGAGATGTGTCAGCGTAGCACCGAACTTGGTATTGACAAGGATGTTCGAATTGATAGCCCATCCGTTGGAATTGAGAACAGGAGCAAGATTACGCTTGCGGAGCTTGAGCCAGGCGAGGAACATTGAAGGACCTGAAATCAACAGGAGTATGGCGACGATGACAAGGGCCATCTGCCAGAGCTTCAGACCGAGGAATGCGCCGATTACGACCGTCAAAGCGGAACCGAGGGCACCGAGAGCGATGCTTATGGCAGCGAAGATACCGGCGAACTTGGCAATGTCGAAGGCTTCCTTCTTAGCCTTTGCAGCCTCAGCCGTAGCCTTGTCAACAGGAATCTCCGTCGTCGTAACCTTCTTGTTCATATCCTCCATCACCTTAGCATCCTTCTTGGCGGCAGACTTTGCAATCTGCTCCTCGATCATACGGGCGCACTTGCGGTAAGGCGACCAGAAAGCCTGACGGATGGAAATAGGATTGTCAACTATCTTGGTAACCGTAGCATCGTAATCAAGGCCGTCATTGTCATAGAATACGGCATTCATACCTACGCGGAGATTATCGACGTCACCGTCCGTGAGAACTGCAACGATATTGGCAGTCTTGCCCGAAACCTTGGAAACGCAGGTGCAGTAAAGCAGATACATTCCACTGAGGGCGGCGACATCAACCTGCTTGCCCATATCGGCGATATTCACGCAGAGATCGAGGCTTCTCTGGTCAATGAAGAGGGTTCCGCACTGGAACACGCCCTTGACCTCACCCTTATAGCTGTCGTAGAAGTCAGAGAACGTAACATAGTTCTTCAGAAGCTTATAGAAATCTCTCACATAGTGTGTGAGCTTGTCAACGGCGTCGATAGATGCAGACTCAGCCTCAAGAGCCTTGTCCTGCTCT
>JAILCZ010000116.1 GCA_024689985.1 Bacteroidales bacterium
GTCAAGCCTGAGGAAATAGACTATATCAACGCCCACGGAACCGGAACGCCGAACAACGACGCATCCGAAAGCGCGGCCCTCAGAAGAGTCTTCGGAGACAGGCTTCCGAAAATCTCTTCCACCAAATCCTTCACGGGACACACGACAAGCGCATCGGGAGCCATAGAGGCTGGTTTCTGCCTGCTCACTTTGAAGACAGGCTTCATTCCGGGCAACATAGGATGGAAAAAAGAAGATCCTTCCTGCATAATTCCGACATCGGGAGGCCAGAGCGAAGGGCCTGTCAGAAAAATACTTTGCAACGCATTCGGATTCGGAGGCAACGATTCGTCCCTGCTTCTGGGCAGATTTGAGAAGAGATGAAGAAAGTTTACGTAAATTCGGCCATATCAATCGAGGCCGATCCTGATTACAGGAAGTACTTCTCTCCTATCGAAGCCCGAAGGATGGGAAGCATAATGAAGAAAGCCGTCGCGGCAAGCGCCCAGGCCCTGGAGGCATCCGGCCTTGACAAGACGGACGCTATAATTACGGGAACGGGGCTCGGCAGCGTGGAATGCACCGAACAGTTCCTGCTTGGAATGTGCGGGGTTGAAGGCTACGATATGAAGCCTACCCACTTTATGCAGTCCACACACAACACTATCGGTTCGCTGATAGCGATCAGGACAAAGAACCACGGTTACAACTGCACCTATGCCCAGAGAGGGACTTCCTTCGAGAGCGCCCTTCTGGACGGATATACCAGAATCGTGCTCGGAGATTCTTCCAGCGCTATGGTAGGATGCTACGAACAGCTGACCGAGAAATACGGGAAGATTCTGAGCCTGGTCGGCGAGGAAGGCAGGGCCTTCCAGGACAGCGCAGTTTCCTGCGTCATTTCCGACAGAGAGGAAGGTGCTGTCTGCAGGCTTGCCTCGGTGAAGCTGCTCTACAGACCGGAGAAGATGGACATTCCGGAAGATGCCGTCATAATGGACTGCAGCGGAAAGGCTTCGGCGAAGGTATTCTGCGAGGCAGTGAAGAAGATGGACGAGGAAGAGAAGAAAATCGCCCTTGTAAACAAGGCTCCGACAGGTGAAGTCGGAATAACGATACTTGAGAAATGATACTGTCACTCATCATAACAATTCTTGCCGCCATCAGCGGACCTGACTGGACCCTTCTGAGTCCGGAAGACCAGGCCGCCGTACTGGAGAAGGCCGAGCTGGCGTCAAGCCAGGATGTCAGCGCTGATTTCACGATGGAGAGGCACTCTCCCCTGATTGACGAGGTGCTGACTGCGGAAGGCCATATGAAGATGAAGGCCCGCAAGGAAATAGAATGGACGGTGGGAGAGAAGAAAGACATAATTGCCATAAGGAACTTCAGCCTCGCAGACAGGAACGCCGTGAAGACGACGGTGGAAGCGAAGGACGGAGAGTACCTGATCACGGTCCTGCCGGTGAAGAAGGCCCTGAAGGGGGCGTTCAGCAAGGTCAAGGTCCTGATGACGAAGGATATGGTGCCGGTGACCGTGAAGATTGAGACGGCATCCGGAGACTGGACATTATTGACATTCAGCAAGGTAGAATATGCTCAAAAATAAACTGTACACTCTGGTTTCAATCTCCGGGGATGAGGCCGTGATAAGGATCAATCCTGACGCCGAAATCCTCAAGGCGCATTTTCCGGGCTATCCGATAGTCCCCGGAGTCTGCGTGGCCAGGATTGCGACCGAGCTGATGCAGGAGATTATGGGCAGTCTCCGCCTTGTTTCCGCTTCAGGCATAAGGTTCCTGAACCCGGTATTTCCGGACGGCAAGGACCTGAAATACAGATTCCAAAAGGACGGGATGAAAGTCTGCGTCGAGGTGGAAAACGAAGAAGAAAAGAAAGCCAGACTGAACCTGGAATATGAAAGACCTGATTCTGCACATATTTGACTTCCTTTCCGCAAGGAAAAGACTGGCAGCCGCAATCGTGGTCGCCGTTACCGTCGTGTGCACTTTCATCGCCATCTTCAGGGTTGAATACCAGGAAAATATCACAGCCTTCTTCCCGAAGGATGAGATAACAGAAAAATACGAGGAAATCTACGACAAGACAGGAGGCAACGACAAAGTCGTCATCCTCTTCTCACCGAAAGGCGGGGACGCGGCCGAAGCGAAGGAAGTGTTCAGCTCCTTCCACCCGGTGAACGATGACGCTGACCCTATGGAGGTCTTCTCCTTCCTGATGGACAACGCCCCGTATTTCCTCAAGGAAGAGGACCTCGTGCGTATGGATTCCCTCCTCAACCAGGACGGATTCATCGCCCGGAAGATGCAGCAGAACAAGCAGAGCCTCTATTCCCCTGCCACGGAATATTCCACCCTCTATATGAGGTCCGACCCTCTGGGAATGTACGAGCCTATGCTCCAAAGACTCAGGGCCCTCAATCCTGCGGACGGCAGCGACATAGAGATAGCCTTCGTCACCTCCCCTTACGGAGGCAGCGAGTCCGGGATGAACGCAAAGCTCTCGAAGGAACTCCAGGCCGCGAAGGACTCCACCCTGAAGGTCTGCCCCGATGTTGAGATACTTATAACCGGAGCCCCGGTGGTGGCTGCCGGAAACGCGTCCAGGATGAAGCAGGACTGCGCTAAGGCCTTCATCATAGCGGCCCTTCTGATAGGCCTTCTGCTCTTCCTTTCATTCAGAAGATTCGCCGACGTCCTCTGGATCGGCATCACCATAATAGTCAGCAGCGCCGTAGCCGTCGGCTTGGTGGGAGCTTTCCGGCCGGAAATTTCCCTCATCGTCCTCGGAATCGGCACTATGGTCATAGGCATAGCCGTGAACTACCCTCTCCACTATGCGGACCATCTCAAACACGAAAATGACAGGCGCAAGGCCCTGAAGGAAATGACGGAACCGCTTCTGGTCGGCAACATAACCACCGTCGGAGCCTTCCTTTCCCTCGTCCTGCTGAAGGCGGACGCCATCAAGGATTTCGGACTCATCGGCTCAGTCCTCCTTGTCAGCACCATCATATTCGTGCTTCTGTTCCTTCCTGTATTCCTTCCGGACGCCGGTCCCCGCAGGACAATACGCCTGGATTTTGACAGGAACTTCAACCCCGGCAGAGGCTTCAGGAAGGTAGCTCTCGTGCTCTTTGTCATAGTCTCGGCCTTTATGGGACTGGAAAGTACGAAGATTTCCTTCGATACCAACCTCAACAACATCAATTACGAAACTCCGGAGCAGAAAAAAGGATTTGAAATCCTCGAGGCTATGGGAACAGGAGCAGATTCCTGCGAAACCGTTTATATCGCAAAGGAAAGCAGGGTTGCAGACGAAGTCCTCGGAGGAATCGACTTCCTTCCGTCAAAGGCCGAACAGCAGACAAGGCTTTCGGACTGGAGAAATTTCTGGGAGAACCACATCGGAGACATCAGAAAGATGAAGGATGAAGCAGCCAGGGCTGGATTCAAGCCGGACGCCTTTGAGCCTTTCACAAGCAAGATTGGCAAGGAGCTTGCCGTCAAGGACATAGACTTCTTCTCCCCTCTTACCTCAACGATAGCGCAGGCTTCTTTCGTCTTCAAGGACGGAGTCTATACCTCCATCAGGACTATGATGGTAGGAGACGGGGAACTGGATGCTGTCAAGGACAGAATCAGGGCTGAACAGCCGGAAGGAACATTTGTCTTCAGCTCGTCAGACCTCGGGCTGTCCCTGAAGAAACTGATGAACGAGGACTTCAACAACATCGGCTGGATATGCTCGATGATAGTGTTCTTCTTCCTCTGGCTTTCATTCGGAAGAATCGAGCTCAGCCTCGTTTCCTTCCTTCCTCTTGCAATCGGCTGGGTCTGGATTCTCGGACTGATGCACCTCACGGGCCAGCAGTTCAACATCGTGAACATCATACTCGCCACCTTCATCTTCGGCCAGGGTGACGACTACACCATATTCATTACGGAAGGCCTGATGTACGAATACGCCACCGGACGCAAGATTCTTTCTTCCTACAAGAACAGCATCGTCCTCTCGGCCCTCATAATGTTCGTCGGCATTGGCGCCCTCATCGTGGCCGAACACCCGGCTATGCGCTCGCTCGCCGAAGTCACGATGACCGGTATGGTCACCGTGGTAATTATGGCTTACTGCATTCCGCCTGCGATCTTCCGCTATTTCACGAGAAGAAAGGGAGAGCTGCGCACCCGTCCACTTATGTTCAGGGACATCCTGCGCACATTCTATGCGATGACGGTCTTCCTCATCGCTATGATAGTCCTCGCACCTTGCACCCTCTTCATCCGCAACAAGGACAGATTCCACATCCTTCTGCACAGGATTGCCAGAATAGCGGTAAACGGAATCCCGGGCGTGAAATTCACGGCAAAGATCACCGAAGACATCAGCACTCCGGCCCTCTGCATCTGCAACCACCAGTCGCATCTGGACGTGCTCGCTGTTATGGCCATCAATCCTAAGCTGGTCATCCTCACGAACAACTGGGCCTGGAACAACATCTTCTACGGCAGACTTATCCGCCACGCAGAATTCTTCCAGGCTGACGGCATAGAAAACCATATAGACGACCTCCGCGACCTCGTCCGCAGGGGATATTCCATCCTGGTATATCCTGAAGGGACAAGGAGCGAAGACTGCAGCATCCTCCGCTTCCACCGCGGGGCCTTCGTTCTCGCGAAGGAACTCGGCCTGGAAATCCTTCCTCTCTACATCCACGGCTTCGGCTACGTAATGCCGAAGAAGGAGCACATTATGCACTCCGCTGGAATGTATCTCGAGACGGGACGGCGTGAGACCGTGGGAGACGGCAGCCTCTCCGAGATTACGAAGGAGTGGAGGCGCAGATACATTGACAGATACGAAGAAATCAGAACCGAGATGGAAACCCCTGAATACAACAGGGAGATCGTACGGGCAAGATACCTCTACAAAGGACGCGAAGCAGAAAAGGCAGCCAAGAAGGAGCTCAGCAAGAAGAACCTCAGGGCGGCCCTCGTGCGTCCGGCTGACGGCCGCCTGGTCATCGAAGACGCCGGATACGGAGCTTTCGCCCTTCTCTACGCCCTTTCAAACAAGGACATTGAAGTGGACGCCTACATCAACGACGAAGAGAAGTACCTCGTAGCGACGAACTGCGCCGGACTGCCGGACAACCTGCACTACCACCTCCGCTCATAAAAACGAAGTAAATGGAAAAAGACATTGAGTTTCAGAGCCCTGAAGAAATCAAGGCGTTTCAGGAAGAATTACTTAGGGAAGATTTGAAGTATCTTGAAAGCCATTCCCCTTATTATCAGCAGGTTTTCAAGGAAAACAAGATAGACATCAGCAGCATCCGCACCATCGAGGACCTTCAGAAGATTCCGTTTACGGAGAAGAAGGACCTTCAGCTCAGGAACGACGACTTCCTCTGCGTTCCCCGCGAGAAGATCGTAGACTTCGTCACGACTTCCGGCACCCTTGGAGATCCGGTGACCTTCGGCTGCACTGACAAGGACCTCGACAGGCTCGCCTTCAACGAGGCGAAATCATTCTCCTGCGCAGGCGTCGGCCCTGGCAGCGTCGTCCAGCTTATGACTACCCTCGACAAGAGATTTATGGCGGGACTGGCCTACTTCCTCGGTCTTAGAAAGCTCGGAGCGGGAGTCATCAGGGTCGGAAACGGTATTCCCGAACTTCAGTGGGACACCATCAGAAGACTAAAGCCTGACACCATTATGTGCGTTCCTTCCTTCATTCTCCGCCTCATCCAGTATGCTGAGGACCACGGCATCGACTATAAGAACTGCTCCGTGAAGAGAATCATCGGAATCGGAGAAGGCCTTCGCGACACCAGCTTCAACCTCAACCTCCTCGGCAAGAAGATAAAGGAGAAATGGGATGTGCAGCTCTTCGCTACATACTCTTCGACGGAGATGGGCGCCACCTTCTCAGAATGCCCTTGCGGCTGCGGCGGACACGTCCATCCTGAGCTCATCATCGTGGAAATCATCGGAGAGGACGGACAACCTGTCAAAGACGGAGAAGTGGGAGAAATCGTCGTCACTACCCTTGGCGTAGAAGGAATGCCTCTGCTCCGCTTCAAGACCGGAGATGTCGCTGCCAAAGTCACCGACCAGTGCGAGTGCGGCCGTCATTCATACAGGCTCACCCCTCTTGTAGGACGCAAGAACAATATGATCAAGCTCAAGGGCACGACGCTTTATCCGCCTGCAATCAATGATGTGCTTGACAACACAGATTACGTCGAAAACTACGTTGTATATGTTCAGGACAGCGAGGCCGGAACTGATGACGTCATCGTGAAGGTTGGAATTAAATACACGACAGAGTTTGACGTCGTAAAAGATCTTAAGGACCGCTTCCGCGCTCATCTGAGAGTGGCGCCGAAGGTTGAACTGCTTCCTGTTCCGGAAATCGCAGCCATCAACTTCCCGGCAAAATCCAGGAAACCGGTCAAATTCATCGACCTCAGAAAGAAATAAAAAAAAGGGTTTCCCCGGTCTATTTCACAAGACCGGAGAATCCCATAAATGCGAGTGCAAGTATGCCCGCAGACACAAGAGCGATAGGAACGCCCTTGAATGCTTTTGGTACGTCATTCATAGCGAGGTGCTCGCGGATACCTGAGAAGATTATCATTGCGACACCATAGCCGACTGACGTAGCGAAGGCATATACCACCGCCTCGGTGAGGCTGAGCATATGCGAAGGAAGGCCGAAGGTGAATTCCTTGGTCACCACGTTGATGGCAACGCCGAGAACGGCGCAGTTCGTTGTGATGAGAGGGAGGAAGATACCGAGGGCCGCATAGAGAGACGGGCTGACCTTCTTGAGAACGATCTCCACCATCTGGACGAGGGCCGCAATCACGAGGATGAAGGCGATAGTCTGGAGGAATTCGAGACCGAATGCCACGAGAAGATACTTATTGATGAGGTATGTCACCAATGTGGCGAGGGTGATGACGAAGCATACCGCGCCGGACATACCGGTTGCAGTCGAAAGCTTGTTGGATACGCCGAGGAACGGGCAGACTCCGAGGAACTGCGAGAGCAGGATATTGTTGACGAATATCGCTGAGATAATGATTAACAAATACTCCATATCCTATTACTTTTTAGCGATTTTGTTGAAAAGAACCATAAGGTAGCCAAGGCAGAGGAAGGCTCCCGGAGCCATTACGAATGCCAGCATACCGTCGCCTGAGATGAACTTCCATCCAAACACGGATCCGCCTCCGAGGATTTCGCGGACGATTCCGAGGACAGTGAGGGAGAGGGTGAAACCGACTCCGATTCCGAGGCCGTCAAGGGCCGAATCCAGGATGCCGTTCTTGTTTGCGAATGCCTCAGCGCGTCCGAGGACGATACAGTTCACCACGATAAGCGGGATGAAGAGGCCGAGGGTGGCATAGATTCCAGGAACGTAAGCCTGCATCACGAACTGAAGCACGGTCACGAAGGTGGCGATGACTACGATATAAACAGGGATGTGAACCTTGTCCGGAACGTAAGGAGCGATGGCTGAGATTGCCATATTGCTGAGCACGAGGACGAAGAGGGTCGCAAGTCCCATTGAAAGTCCGTTTACTGCCGACGTCGTGGTAGCGAGAGTCGGACACATACCGAGGAGAAGGACGAAAGTCGGGTTCTCCTTGAGGATGCCTTTTGTGAATAACTGAAGTTTAGACATATCTTATTCCTCCTCAGCTTTAATTGATTTATAAACCTTTACGGCATTCTCCACGGCGAGGGTGTAGGCACGGGAAGTGATGGTCGAAGCCGTGATGGCGTCAACGTCTCCTCCGTCCTTCTTCACTGCGAGCTTCTTCTCGATAGGGTTGAAGTTCATCCACTGACCGATGAAGGCCTCGTCAGTCGTGCACTTTGCTCCGAGACCAGGAGTCTCGGCGTGGGAGAGGACTGATGTTCCGTAAATGATGCCGTCAGAGGTGATTCCCACCATAAGGACGAGAGGTCCTCCGAAGCCTACGGTAGTCGATTTAACCGCATAGGCGAAAGGCTTTCCGTCCTTAGTGCTGACGTAATACTCATAGGTGTTGCCCTCAACCTCGGCAGACTGCGCCTCGGAGAGTTCGCCACCTTCAGGAAGGACCTGGTTGATGGATGCCGCAAGGATGGCGGCATTAGTATTGGCGATAGGCTCGGCCGTTACGGCATAGACGCCTGCAAGGAGAGCAGAGCATACGAAACATACCGTAAACAGGACGAGGGCCATATTCTTGAGATTAGACTGTACTGCCATACCTACTTCCTCCCGTATTTTTTCTGATGGAACGCTATGTTGATAAGAGGAACGACAGCGTTCATAATGAGAATTGCGAATGACATTCCCTCAGGGTATGAACCGAAGTAACGGATCATAAGGGTAATGAAACCGATGCCTGCACCGAAGATGATGCCGCCCTTGACTGACATAGGTGAGGTCACGTAGTCAGTTGCCATAAAGCAGGATCCGAGAATCATACCGCCGGCGAGAAGGTTGAAGCAAGGGTCGGTGAACTGGTCAGGAGCAGCAAGCCAGAATACGAGGGACACGACAGCGACGGTTGCCCAGATGCTGAGGGTGATCCAAGGCTTGATGACCTTGCGGACGAGGAGATATACCCAGCCTGCGAGAAGTGCGAGGGCTGAAATCTCTCCGGCAGATCCTCCGACATTGAGGAAGAGAGTCCTGAGATAGTCAACTCCCTGGACGGCCTCGATTCCGCCCTCGGCATATTTTCCGAGGAGGGTCGCGCCTGAAACTGCATCAGTCGTGATGAAGCCGGCAGGAATCGTCCAGTCAGTCATAAATGTAGGGAAGGATACCAAAAGGAAGACACGGCCTACGAGGGCAGGGTTGAAAATGTTCATTCCAACGCCGCCGAAGGTCATCTTCGCAACTCCGATGGCAACGACCGCACCGATGACGACAACCCACCAAGGACAGGTAGGAGGTACGTTGAGGGCGAGGAGGACACCGGTTACGGCTGCAGACCAGTCGCAGATGGTATTGTCCTTCTTGAGAAGATACTTGGTAATGGCGTATTCCAGAAGCACGCAGGAAACAACGCTGACGCCGAGGATGAGGAGTTCGCTCCAGCCATAGAAGATGACTGACACGATTACAGCCGGCAAAAGCGCAATCACCACGTCACGCATCAATGTCGCTGTGGACACCGGTGTGTGAAGGTGCGGAGATGGCGAAACCAGATAATTTTTCATCTATGTTCTGATTTATTTTTGTTCAACTTTTGCAGCCTCGGCAGCGGCCTTTGCGGCAGCGGCACGAGCCCTGATTCTGCCGATGACCTGGCCCTTGGCCATATTGATGTTGTCCAGCAGAGGAATGTTCGCAGGACAGCTGTAGAGACAGCATCCACACGAAATACAATCCTGTGCGGCGTTCTCTTCGAGAGCGTCGAGGTTGCCGGCATTGTAGAGCCTGTAGAGGAGGAACGGCTCGAGACCCATAGGACAGGCATCTGCACACCTGCCGCAGCGGATACAGTTGGAAGCCGTCTTTCTCCTGGTCTGCTCATCCATAAGGTAGAGCAGAGACGAAGATCCCTTTACTGTCGTAGCATCGAGATTTGCGATTGCCTTACCCATCATAGGACCGCCGCTGATGATCTTTGCGGCCTCCTCAGGCACACCGCCCGCATATTCGGCGATGTATGAAAGAGGAATTCCGATGCGGAAAAGGTAGTTGTGCTGACGGTCGGAAGGAAGACAGTCTCCGGTCACCGTAAGAGTATTGGTAATCAGAGGCATATTCTTCTGAACTGCGTCATATACGGCAAGGGAAGTGGCTACGTTCTGAACTACGCAGCCTGAATCAGCAGGAAGCTTTCCTGAAGGCACTTCCCTGCCGGTAACTGCGTTGATGAGCTGCTTCTCACCACCCTGTGGATACTTTTTCATAAGAGGCATAACCTCTATTCCTTCATATCCCCTGCTGCTCTTCTGAAGGCTGGCGAGCATATCGTTCATAGCCTTGATAGCCTCAGGCTTGTTCTCCTCGATTGCGATGACGGTACGTGGACCACCGAGCACCTGCTTCATAATGGCAGCTCCGATGATGATCTGGGCCGTCTTTTCCACCATGATGCGGAAGTCAGATGTAAGATAAGGCTCACACTCCGCTCCATTGAGGATGAGGAAATCCGGCTGCTTTGCAGGAGCGAGCTTCACGTGTGCAGGGAAGGTCGCGCCTCCGAGGCCGACAACTCCGTTGGCCTTGATGCGGCCGAGGATGAAGTCCTTGTCCTGAGGGATCTCAGTGACGAGGGATTCAGAAGTGTCTATGCCTTCTGCCCACTCATCAGGTTCAACCTCAATCTCGATGTGAGGAACCGTGCAGTTGCCTGCGAGGTCCTTCCTCGGTGCGATTGACTTTACGGTACCGGTAACGGAAGAGTGCACGAAAGCAGAAATGAATCCGCCCGGCTCTCCGATCACCTGACCTGTCTTTACTCTGTCTCCCACTGCCACCACAGGCTTTGCAGGAGCTCCAAGATGCTGAGCCATTGAGATGAAGACCTTCTCAGGAAGAGGGAGAACTTCTATCTTGCAGTCTCTTGAAATCTTGCTGTCATTTGGGTGAATACCACCTATGCTGAATGTCTTC
>JAILCZ010000156.1 GCA_024689985.1 Bacteroidales bacterium
CATCGAATTCGTCAAGACGTTCGGTCCGGGTTCGAAGCTTTCTTAATTACATAACTGAAACCTCCAATTAATAAACCTTCAATCAACCCTCTTCAATATGGCAAACTTCAGCGACATCGTTCCGGTAAGCGTCGATACTGCTCCTCAGGTGGAGGACAGGGCAAATGACGTCTGGGACGACGATAATTGCGTGAACTACAGCGCCGATGGTCAGAAGCTTCTCGACGCCTATGTCTTCCCTTCGGAGATTACCGTACGCGAGGGTACCCGCATCATTTGTGACGAGGCTTTCGCTTTCCAGGATTATATGTGCGAGGAGGACATTCCGGCAGGGGAGGAGGTCCCTCAGGAATACAGGGTCTCTCCTCTGGACAAGATCAAGCTGCCTAATTCAGTTACTCATATCGGAGTCGGCGCTTTCCGTGAATGCGGATATATCAAGAGCATCAAACTGCCGACTTCTCTCGTGGCCATATATGACAGCGCCTTTGAGAACTGCTGGTCTCTCAAGAGTGTGGCTTGCCCGTCCAGCCTCAGGGTAATAGGCGATTACGCCTTCGGTGAGTGCTTTTCTCTCGAGAAGGTACGTCTCAACAAGGGTCTGGTCGCAATAGGCCCGTACGCCTTCTTTTATTGCGAAAATCTCGAGGAAATAACTTTCCCCGAGACTCTCGAATTCATAGGTGAGGATGCATTCCGTCTCTGCAAGTCCCTTAAGCGCATCTGGGTTCCTTCCGGCAAGAAGGATTTCTTCAGGGAAATGCTTCCCCAGAAGCTCGCCTCCAAGGTCCGTGAGCTGTAATTATCTGGTCGGCCACTTTCACGCTGGTACAACTGTAATCAGTGGGCATTCCTAGCCCTCGTGTGCCTTGGCATACTTCGCCAGTGGCGGCACCTCCCTGTTGTATGTGGTCTCATACTTGATGCTGTAGGATACTTGTCTAGCCAGTTTTTCGTCAGGCACAATAATGTATTTCGCATCCTGTGAGAAGAAGCAGGCTGTTGGGCGAGATGGGTGATGGGGAAATAAAAAAAAGACCTCCGAAATTTCGGAGGTCTTCAGTGGTGCTGGCAGGAGTTGAACCGGCGACACATGGATTTTCAGTCCATTGCTCTACCACCTGAGCTACAGCACCATTTTGTTTGTGGTATCCCGTTTGTTCGTCGGGATTGCAAAGGTAGCACTTTTTTCTTTCCCTGCAAGGGCTTTTGTTAAAAATGTGCCTTAAAAATGCGTCTTTTTAACATATTTTTGGTGTAACACTTTTGTTATGTTCGGTAACATAGTTGTTACTTTGGGCTCTTTTTCAACCTATTTGCCTGTGGCGGCGGAAATGAAGGCTGTGAAGGCGTCAGGGAGCTTGGTGTTGAATTTCATCAGCTCTCCGGTGACCGGATGATAGAAGGAAAGAGTCTTTGCGTGGAGGGCAAGGCGCTTGAGCGGATTGCTCTCTGCTCCGTACTTCGAGTCGCCTGCGATAGGGCAGCCCTTGTCGGAAGCGTGGACGCGGATCTGATTCTTGCGGCCGGTCTCGAGGCTGAATTCAACGAGGGAGTATTTTCTGACTGGTCCCTGCCTGAGAGCCGGGAACCAGGTGTCGGTCTTGTAGTGGGTGATGGCGAGCTGGGCCTTGCCGTCACGGTCGTTGTCGACGGAGTGGACCTTGAATGACTTCGGGCTCTCGTAGAGGTAGCTCTGGATCTTGCCGAAGGCAGGGACGAGCTCGCCCTCGAGGATGGCTACGTATCTGCGCTCGGTGATGATCTTGTCCCAGCGGTTCTGGAGGATGCCTTTGACGGACTCGGTCTTCGCGAATACGAGGATGCCGGATGTGCCGCGGTCAATTCTGTGGACGATCCAGACTCTGGCGGGTCCATCCTGCTTTACGTGGAGGTTCTGGCGGGCAGCCCTGGCCGTGACCTTGACATAGTCGGTGAGAAGGGAATAGACCGTATCTTCTTTCTTGCTGGCGTTGAGCTTGGCCTTGCCTCCCTTGACGCTCGTGTCCGGGCCTGAGGTGGCCGGCTTCGGAGCGATGGTCGCGAGGCCGCTGCGCTTGTTTACGACGAGGATGCTGTCGTCTTCGTAGAGGAGCTCCACGCCCTTGCGTCTGAGCTCATCCTTGGCCTGTTCGTCGATCTCGCGGGTAATGGAAACACCCTTCGGGAGGATGACGAGCTTGTCGCCTTCCCAGAGCGGCTGGTCAAAGGCCGTCTTGACTTCTCCGTTGATGCATATCTGACCGTTGGTTAGAAGGGCCTTGACGGAAGTCTTGCTTCTCTCCGGGAAAAGGCCGAAGAGATACTTCAGAAGAGGTGAATTTTCTTTTACTGTGAACTGTTGTCCTTTGGGTGTTGCCATAGCTGTTCTATTATAGCTGTTCTGTTAAAGGGATGCGAAGTTCGTAAATTATTTGCATCTTTGCCAAATATTTATGAAGGAGATACAGATAACAGCCGGATTTGAAGCGGCAAGCGAGTTTATTGAAAGAATCCCTGAGATATTCGACGATCCTTCCCAGGGCCTAGTAATTGATGCCAGGAGGAACGTGTTGAAGGTATTCGACACTCCGTGGGGAAAGTGGGTGGTGAAACATTATCGCAGACCTAACGGATTCCAGAGATTCGTATATACTTTTCTGAGGAAGCCGAAGTCGAAGAGGGCTTTCCTCTATGCTTCCAGACTTGCCGCAATGGGAATTGATACGCCGAAGGCCGTGGCTTTCGTGGACAGGGGAGAGGGAACTCTCTTCAGTGACGGTTATTTCTTCAGTGAGATGACGTCTGATCCTTGCGTATTTGACGCCCTTACAGGCCCTGAAGTCATCGACAGGAGGCTTGCCTATGAGGCGGCCGCCTTTATGGCGAAGATCCACGAGAAGGGCGTTCTGCACGGCGACCTCAATCTGACTAACATAATGTTCAGACCGGAAGGGGACGGCTGGGCTTTCTCCGTGATAGATACGAACAGATGCAAGTTCAGGAAGCACCTTTCCAGGAAGGAATGCCTTCACGAACTGAGGAGGGTTTCCCACAGGAAGGATCTCTTCGAAATCCTCATCAGGGACTATGCAAAGGTGCGTGGCTGGGATGAGGAAAAGACTCTTGAAGCAACCTTGACTCAGTTGAAGAATTTCGAAAGGTGGGAGAGCGTAAAGCATTGGTTCAAAAATAGAAAGAAGAAGTAAAAGTGTCAAACACATCGATAAATAAAGTATTGGGTGCGTTCAAGCGCGCTGACCTCGAGGACATCAAGTCATTCTTCGGGGCCAGGAGCTCTCATTTCCGTACGAAGGCTGAGCTCGTGGACTATCTTGCGACGTTCATTGTGGACAACCCTGCTAAATGGATGAACAGGATGCTGGAGAGGGACCTGAGGTTGCTCAAGCGTCTTGTGGAAGCCGGTCCGGACCAGTGGGTGTATCTGGAACTGGCGGATTATCCGACGGTGCTGGAGACGGTGCATCTGATCATCGTGGACCAGGAAGAGATGAACTTCAGGAAACTGAAGGTCAGCGATGACGTGTATAAGGTGGTGGCGCCTTATGTCGATGCCGCCATCCTGGACGGAGAGAAAAGCGGGCGCTTCGAAATGGAGGAAGTGGCCCTTGGAATAATGAATATCTATGGAGTGCTGCCGTATCTGGAATTCGTGGAGATGATGTGGAACCACTTCTCCGTGAAGTATGAGAAGATTGGCAGCGAGGCGTTCGTGGATGCCGTGGCAGCGATGCCGATCGTCAGCCTGTGTATGTATGACGACGAGAAATACGGCCGCTATATGGCCTCGCCTTGCGTTGCTGAGCCTATGGACATTTTCCTTGACAGGGAGGACATCGTAGGAGACGCAATAAAGGAATTCAAACGCTACAGCCCTGAAGAGGAACAGGCAGCCGGAATGGGCGCGCCTTACTTCTCGTTCGGAATCGACAGGCCGGAGGGAAGGGCCGTGATGGAGATGCTCAGGGACCTGGGCTATGATGACGAAGAGCTGACGAGGGAGATACACGACATCTGGATGAACTCACAGAGTGTGATGGATGAACATTCCACCGAGGCCCTGCTCAGCTGCGTGAACCGCCGCAAGGACAGCATTGCGGACTTCGAGACATACCAGCAGTGTATGCAGAAGGTGGCAGACTATTCCAACAGCCTGCCTAAGTGGCTGCTCAAGGGACAGACTCCTAACGAGGCCGACCTCCTGAAGGTGGTGCTCCGCTCAGAAGAAAAAGAATGGGCC
>JAILCZ010000001.1 GCA_024689985.1 Bacteroidales bacterium
AGACTGTCCGTCTCGGCCAGACTTCTCCTGTAAATGGCATATTCTTTTGGTGTAAGACCAAACGTTGAATCTTTCGGCTGTAAGACTGGAAAATTGATTTCATCAACCAAAGGGCTTACATCAGCTTTTGCTTGGAAACAAGAAAGAAAAAGTATGTATAATATAAGGGTCTTTAGAACGGCCTTCATCAAGAAAAAAATTACTATTTGGTTGTGCTAATTTAGTCAAACCAAATAGTAATTCCAATATCATTTACTGCTTAAAACGATACTTTATTTTACAAAAGGAGTTTTTTCTCCTGTCCATTTGTAAAGAGTCGCCGTGCAACTATGTTTCCCTTCTTTTTTACCCTTTACGGAAATATACCACTTATTGTCTCCAAGAGGGCAGAGTCCTGTGCTTCCGTGCTTGAATGCCCAGCCTTCGCCTTCCATCTTTACGATGTTGACTTTTTTCTTTTCGTATGGTACGCCTTCGAGCTTGCCCTTGACCGGCTTCGTGCTCATTGAGACAGCGTATAGGTCCATATTCTTGTTCGTCGGCTTCTTTCCTTTATAAACGGCCATCAGCATCAGGCCGCTGCATTCGTCATATGCGAGATTCTGGACTCCGTAACTTGTGTTTCCGGTTCTGACGAAATACTTATTGTATTTATCCGTCTTGCCCATTCTGACCTCATCCATATCGTACTGGAGAAGTATCTGGTATTCGTTGTCCGTCCTTTCAAGGTCGGAATAGATGCCATATGCTACATAGAAATACTCTCCACCCTTACCTCCGAAGCCAGGTCCGATGGTGACTCCATCGATTCCTGAACAGCCGTATCTGTGGTCATAAGTTTTTCCGTCCATCTCGACCTTGGCTTTGTAGTCTTCGTTGGCCGGCTTGATGTCAAGCATAGTCATAGCTTCTTCCATCGGCACGTTCAGTCTGTTTATCTTGTCGACATCGATTACGGCAATATGGAAGGTGGAAACGGTGTATGTTTCCTTGCCAAGACTCTTCGAGATGTTGCCGCCGATGGCGTCGTCCTTGTATTCGAGGGATGCGTAGACTTTCCTTGTCTTTTTGTCAAAGGTCATTGCTCCGAGATGTCCGTTGATCTTGTCGACGCTGCCGATGATGTTTCCTGCCATATCGGTTACGAGGAAGCGTGTAGTGAAGGACATATACATTCTGTCCGTCTTTTCGTCATAGGCTATTCCTTGGACGTGGTGCGTCTGGTTTCCGACGAAAATCTTTGCCGGAAGAGTGCCTTCGAGACATTCCGGGTCAAGAGGGCGGGACTTCCAGTCTCCGTGTGAGAAACTGTCCGGGTAGGTGATCTCATTGATGATCTTACCTCCCTTGAGCCTGATGTAAGAGTCAAGAGACCTCTTGCCTTCCTTGAGGATGATTACTCGGGCCCCGTTGGACAGGTCGTTGTATTCTGTGTTGCCTCCTGTGTATCGGCCGTATGCGAGCATCACGTCCTTGTACATAAGGGCAAAGTCGTTGTCGTGGTCGTGACCACAGAATGTGGCCATCACGTCTCCTCTTTCCTTTATTTTGTCAAAGAGTCCGCTGTTGTGTTCCGGAGCGCAGACGGATTCGAGCTTGGTGCCTATGAATCGGCAGTCTTTCTGCTGGAGGGCATCCCTGTATTCTGGAATAGGAATGTGAAAGAACATCACTGCAGGCAGTTTCTTGCCTGATTCGGCCTCGAACTTGCTGCTTTGCTTGGCATACCACTCTACCTGATCTTCGTGGATCCAGTCGTAGCTGATGAATTTTCCGTTCTCATCACGGACATAGTCGTTTGAATCTATGAAATAAAGGATTTCAGCGGCCTTTCCGTCCTGTCCGGAGACAGTAAGCGCATAATCCGGGGACTGACGTCCGTCTCTCCCAGGCTGTACGCAGTTGGAGTATGATGTGGCGATATCGTAGAGTTCCTCTCTTGAGAGGCCTCTCTCTTCATCGTGATTTCCGAATATTGTGCAGAATGGGATTCCGTATGACTGCAGCTTTTCCATTATCTTTCTCTGGGGAATTTCCGCGGGGCTCGAATATATGAGGTCTCCCGTGACTACGATAAGGTCTGGATTTTCAGCCTTCACGACCTCATCCATTCTTTTGAAAGTAATGTTAGATTCCGTTTTCAGATGGTTGTAATGCAGGTCAGTGAACTGGACGATTTTGAACTCTCCTTTTTCATTGAACCTGAAATCCTGCGCATCAGCTTTTCCGAAGCTTAACAGGGCAAGCGCAGCGATGAAAAAACATTTTTTGAGCATATTAATTTTAGTTGGTAAACAAAGATAGCCAGAATATTTCTTACCTTTGTTACCCGTTATGAAAAAGATTAACGGTTTCGACAACGAGAAGTATCTCAAGATACAGTCCGAGCACATCAAGGAGCGCATCGCTCAGTTCGGAGACAAACTTTACCTTGAATTAGGCGGAAAATTATTTGACGACTATCACGCAAGTCGCGTCCTGCCCGGTTTCCAGCCGGACAGCAAACTCCGTATGCTCAGTGTCCTGAGCGACCGTGCGGAAATCGTGATAGTAATCAGTGCGATTGACATCGAAAAGAGCAAGACCAGGGCTGACCTCGGAATTACATACGGAAAGGACGTGCTCCGACTCCGTGACGAGTTCCAGGAGAGGGGATTCCTCGTAAGCAGCGTGGTCATTACACACTATAACGGCCAGTCAAGCGCTGCCGTATATCGTGCAAAACTTGAAAAGCTTGGCGTCAAGGTCTATTACCACTATACGATCGAAGGCTATCCTGAGAACGTAGCCCTCATTGATTCTGACGAAGGATACGGCAAGAACGATTATGTTCAGACATCCCGTCCTCTCGTAATCGTGACTGCTCCTGGTCCTGGTTCAGGAAAAATGGCCGTCTGCCTCAGCCAGCTCTACAATGAGAACAAGAGGGGAATCCGCGCCGGATATGCGAAGTTCGAGACCTTCCCAGTCTGGAACCTGCCTCTCAAGCACCCTGTGAACATCGCTTACGAAGCCGCTACCGCCGATCTCAATGACGTGAATATGATTGACCCGTTCCATCTTGAGACATATGGCAAAATCGCTGTCAACTATAACCGTGACATAGAGATTTTCCCTGTATTGGACGCACTGTTCGAGGGTATCTACGGTGAAAATCCATATAAGTCTCCTACCGATATGGGCGTGAATATGGTCGGTTACTGCATCAGTGACGACCAGGTCTGCTGCGATGCCGCCAACAATGAAATCATCCGTCGTTATTACAAGGCCCTGAACACGCTTGCAACCGGTGGCAACAATGAGAGCGAGGTCAACAAGATCGCTCTTCTAATGAAGCAGGCTGGCATTACGACCGGATACCGAAAGCCGACCGTAGTCGCAAAGCAGGAGCAGGAAATGACGGAAGCTCCGGCAGTTTCTCTCGAACTTCCGGACGGATCCATCATTACCGGCCATACCTCCGATCTATTCGGACCTTGCTCTGCACTCATCCTCAATGCCACCAAGTCACTCGCCGGCATTCCTCATTCCACCAAACTCCTTCCTGAGAGTATGGTTGAACCTATCCAGCGCACCAAGGTAAAGTATCTTCACGGACACAATCCGCGACTTCATACTGACGAAGTTCTCGTGGCACTTTCCGTTCTCAGCGATTCAAATGAGAACTGCCGCAAGGCTCTAGACTGCCTCCCTATGCTTGACGGCTGTCAGGCTCACTCCACGGTGATGATCAGCGATGTGGACCAGAAGGTCTTCCGCCGTCTTGGCATCGACCTCACCTGCGATCCTGTAATCCGTACGAAATAATTTTTCAATCAATACTAAAAAAGGTCAGGAGCTTACTCCTGACCTTTTTAGGTTCTAATGAAATCCATATTACCATTTGTGCACCACGATTGAATTGGCATCGTAGTATGGCATTTCGTGGTCGATAACTATGCTGTAGAATCTGTCGAAATCAGCGAGGAATTCTGGGTCTTCAGCCTTAGTTGAGCCAGACCAGGCAGGACTGGCGTTCCAGCCTCTTTCGAACACGCCGAGCACCTTCGGAAAACTGAAATAGGTTACATTGTCGAAGCTTCTGATTGTCTCAGTCCAGAGCTGAGCCTGTACTCCGCGGATATGTTCAGGATTTCTGAGCGTTTCTTTCTCCACCTTAGCGCCGTCAGTGAACTTTGGATTCACGGTGCCTGTGACAGTAAGGTCGCAAGGTTTGCCGTAATCATCGAAGCGCACTGATTTGTAGAGGTCGAATGGAAGGAGGGAGAAGGCCCTTCTTTCGTCGAGGTATCCTCCCCAGCTGTGTCCGATCTCCAATTTTGAGTAGTTATATGCAAGGTCGGCATAGGTGTTCGTGACATTTGAAAGGATCACATCCATACCAAGGTTCGCAAGTTTGTAAGGAAGCTCGTCCTTCCTTTGTTTATTCGGAATCGTGCTCCAGATGTTCACGGAACCGAAGCCTTCGAGGGCCTTTGCAAAAGTCTCGTCAGAAAGTCTCTGAGGGAGTTCCTGCCAGCCGTCGAGTTTCACGCCCTTCTTGGCGGCGATGTCAAGCATCCTGCTGACGAAATAATCCTTGACCATTTCCACGTCAGTCCATCCTTTCTCCGCCATAAGTTTCTGGCAGGCAGGGGAGCCAACCCAGGCACCCTTAGGCACTTCGTCACCTCCGATATGGATTTCGGTGAAAGGAACGCCTGCTTCAGCATAAAGCTTCGCAACCTCGTCGAATACTTTCTCCATAAATGTATATGTGGATTCATATGCGACACAGAGGGCGTTATCGGAATAATGCTGAGCGGAAGTGTATTTTGAAGAATCTGCTTCGTCATCGAGAAGATAGGTCGCATCTCCGGTCGTCTCGTATCTGTATCTCATTGATTTGATGGCGGCACGGGAATGACCTGGAGCGTCGAATTCAGGAATGACCTTGATTCTGCGCTCTGCGGCATATTTAAGAATCTCCACGAAATCGGACTTGCTGTAATATCCATTTGCTGGAGCGTCAAGATTGTCCGGATCCGGGTCGAATGAATAAGAAATGATGAGACCGTCCTTTTCAACGAACTTGCCGTCGGCGTCAATCTCAGGAATTGCCCTTCTCGCACCGAATGAAGTAAGCTCAGGCAGACCGTCGATCTCAAGCCTCCATCCCTCGTCATCACCGATATGCAGGTGGAGGTAATTCACCTTGTAGCGTGAAAGAATGTCGATGAACCTGAGCAGGTCATCCTTCTTGGTGAAGTTTCTGGAAACATCGAGCATATAGCCTCTGTATTCCAGATCGGGCCAGTCTTCGATGACCATGTTCGGCACGGTCGGCGATACTTCGGCCATATTCTGAAGTGTCACGTTCGCATAGAACTCTCCGTCCTTGTCCGCTGCTTCCACCTTGACATTTCCGTCAAGAGTGATTCTGTACCAGCCAGGCTTCTGCCCTGATACGATTTCGGCTGCTACTTTTTCTCCGATCGCCGTCGTTCCTTCATCCTGAAGGCTGACGCTTTTCAGACGCGGAATCATATCCCAGGCTTTCGTCTCCACCTTGTTGTATGTGAAGCCCGGCACAGCCTCTGCCGGCTGGAATTTGTAGGTCACCTCCAGTTTCTCGGCTTTCTTTCCCGGCACTTCCAATACGAAGCCTTCCGGAGCCCAGGACTGTCTTTTCAGAGGGGCCGCCGTATAATTGATTACGATTGAATCAGAGTATTCACCCTTCGGTACTACTCTGTAGAGAGAACCTGTCAGATATTCGATGTCTCCATTTGAAGATGGATCCACGACTGCGTTGTTCTTGAACTGGGTGAGCCATAGGCTCCATCCTTCCGATTTCGGAGGATTCTGGATAACGATTGTCTGAAGTGCCTTTCCTGTCTCAGGATCCACGGCACCTTCCCTCCACTCGACGGTGGTCTTTGGAGCGCAGGCTGCAAGAGATGCCGCCGCTCCGAGGATTAGTAGTTTGTGTTTCATTAGTTATTTATTTAATGCGGGGAGTTTTCATAGTCAAGTTTTCCCCGGGGTTATAGTTTCTTCCCGATATACATCCTGCAGATTCCTAGGGTGAAGGCCTTGTGCCTGACCTCAGAGTAACCGCAGTCCGACATCGTCTTCATCCATTTGGCTTTAGGAGGAAAGGCTATTACCGATGCCGGCAGATATTTGTAAGCAGCTTTCTGTCCGGAAATCATTCCTCCGATCGTCGGAGTTATTCCGGAAAAATAAAGTTTGTAGAACCATCTGATCACCGGATTCTCCGGAATCGAAAGTTCCAATATTATAAGTTTTCCGCCCGGACGAAGCACCCTTAGTATCTCTTTGAGCGCCTCCTCCCTGTGTTCGAAATTCCTGATTCCGAATCCAATGGTGACGCAGTCGAAGGAATTGTCCTGGAACGGCATCTTCTCGCAGTCTCCCTGCAAGGTCTCGATCCTGCCGTCAAGCCCCTCGGCTTTCACCTTCTCGTCCATTATCTTCAGCATCCCTGCAGACAGGTCAAAACCTGTCACCGTCGCAGTAGTCTTCTTAGCTATCGCAATGCTGAAATCTCCCGTTCCGCACGCTATGTCCAGGACCTTGCCTCCTGGAATGTGTTTTATTGCGCGATTTCTCCAGGTCTTGTCTATTCCCAGAGACATTATGTGGTTGAGACGGTCGTAATCGGGGGCGATTACGTCAAACATCTCCTGAATCTTTTCTTTCTTGGGCATTATTATGGTTTAAGGACTACAAAGATAACAAAATAGCTTTAGTTGCCTTATAGATATTTCTTTTTGCGACTTCTGTTTTCATCGCTTCCGCAGGATCCTCTCCTGCCGAAATTTCAGCCATCCTCAGAAATCCCGAAACAGTACAGTCCTCGATTTTCCCGGCAAGCGCAATCACAGGCACACCAGCCGCCCTTCTGAGAACGCCGGCAGGCACTTTCCCCAGAACGGTCTGCCCGTCCATCTTGCCTTCTCCCGTAAACACCAGGTCACAATCCTTGATCATCTCGTTGAAGCCGGCAGCATCCAGGACGGCGTCTATGCCGGATTTCAGGTTTCCCTTCAGGAAAGCGGTGAAAGCACCGCCAAGCCCTCCGGCGGCGCCGGCTCCAGGCAACCCAGTGATGTCCACACCGTATTTCTTCTCCACAACCTTCGCAAAAGACCACATTCCGGCATCCAACTGCGCCACGGCAACTTCATCCGCTCCCTTCTGCGGGGCGAATACATATGCTGCACCCTTTGCGCCGCAGAAAGGCGTATCTACGTCGCAGGCTACCGTGAATTCGGATTCTCCAATCCATTCCGGCACCCTCGAATCGTCAATTTCCTTTACTAGGAGCAAATCTTTGCCAGCTGGGAAGTCTCCGACTCCGAAGTCCCATCCCAGGGCACGCAGCATTCCTATGCCTCCGTCGTTTGTCGCGCTTCCTCCGATTCCGACAATGAATTTCCTGCAGCCTCTTTCTCCGGCATCCCTTATCATCTGGCCCACGCCATAGGTGGATGTCTCCATCGGATTCCTCATTTCCGGAGGGACCAGGGTGAGTCCGGCCGCCTTCGCCATCTCAATGACGGCCGTGCCGTCCTTTATGGCATATTCGGCCTGTATTTCTTCTCCAAGCGGCCCTGAGACGGGAATTCTGACAAGAGAGGCGCTTCCTGCAAGGGCTTCAAGCGTTCCTTCGCCTCCGTCCGCCATAGGTATCTTTACGACCTCACACCCGGGAACTGCTTCAAGCACAGCTTTTTCTATGCCTGAGGCCGCTTCGAGCGATGTCATTGATCCTTTGAAAGAATCTGTGGCTATGACTATCTTCCTTAATTGCATAATGCGTGGTGTTCAAAGATACAACTTCAAAGATATTGATTATTTTTGCAAAGCACGCCATGACAATTGAAACTCATCCACTTGTACCGTTCCTTCCGGAGAACGCTACCATTCTTTTCCTTGGAAGCTTTCCGCCTCCGAGGGCACGTTGGTCAATGGATTTTTTCTATCCCAACTGGATCAATGATTTCTGGCGAATCCAGGGCCTCATACATTTCGGCGACAAGACTTACTTTGAAAAGAAGGACGGCAGCAAGGCCTTTGACAAAGACAGGATCGTAGCTTTCTGCATTGAAAAGGGCTATGCCTTCTTCGACACCGCTACGAAGGTTCTCCGCAAGAAGGACAATGCCAGTGACAATTTCCTGGAAATCCTGGAGCCTACTGACGTGTCGTCACTTCTGGCCCGTCTTCCTCACTGCAAGACTGTCGTCACCACGGGCGGCAAGGCTTCCGAAGAACTCGCATCCATCATAGGTGTGGATTCAGTCCCAGGACCGACGGAAATGATGGAAGTCAGCATCGCCGGACGCCGGATAAGATGGTTCAGGATGCCATCATCGTCCAGGGCATATCCTCTCCCGCTTGAAAAGAAGAAAGAAGCTTATATGCAATTGTTATAATAAACCCTATACCAAATGAAAAACATAATCAAAAGCAGAATGCCAATCCTTTCTGCACTTCTTGTTGCCGCAATGACTTTTGCTCCTATGTCCTGCGGCAAGGACGACCCTGAGCAGAAAGAAGAAGAAAAGAAAGAGGAGCAGGAAGAAAAGAAGGAGGAAGAAAAAATAGAACTCGGTCCCGTGGTCGGCACTGACCTCGGTGCTGACGGTACTTCCAATTGCTATATAATCTCCAAGGCAGGGGAGTATTCGTTCGCCTGCTACAAAGGCAATTCAACTGCAACGTCGGATTATCTGAGCAACGCCAGCAGGGCTGACGTTCTCTGGTGTACGGACAATACTGGCGTTGCTCCCGAAGCGTCGTCAATGATTACCGATGTCAATTATTCCCAGGGAAGAATCTCCTTCAAGACCGTGACTCCGGTAAAGAACGGAAATGTCGTGATTGCCG
>JAILCZ010000096.1 GCA_024689985.1 Bacteroidales bacterium
AGGTCCTCTGTAATCTTCCGACCCTCGGCCGAGTCATCCAGACAAGCCACGGGCCGGACCTTCCAGCCCATCGTTGCCAGCATACACATAACATTCCCGCAAGTGCCGCCGACCTCCTGCAGGACTTCCTTCTCCACAAACGGCCGCATTGCGGGCCACTCCGGATACTCTCTGACTACGATAGTATCCAGGTTGAAAATACCGGTTCCTATTATTGTTTTCTGCATTGTTATTAAAATGGCATGTCGTCATCGTCATCATCCTGAGGGGTGGACTCGGATTTCTGAGCAGACTCCTCGTACGGGAAAACGTCCAGTGTAGTCTGCTTCACGGCGTTTCCGTCTGCTTTGAACATCCTTGTTTCCTTGTTGTCTATATCGGATCCATATAATTCCTCCTCTTTGTTAAGGATGACTTTGCAGCCGTAAAGGCGGACCATCCGCTCGCACCAGTCCCACCATTCTTCGTCCCAGTAAGTGTCCTGACATTCATTCACGAAAGACTTGACTTTAACGATATACTCATCACCTTCTTTCGTCACATCATTCAAGTATACGTCGTAGTCTTCCGATCCGTCAGGTTCATCATCGTCGATATAAGACAGGACAAAGTCCTTGTAGGGGCTGTGCATCCTGTAGTAGTCGTCCAGGAAGTCCAGAAGCGTGAACTCAGTACCATATTCTTCAGGCTGTTCATCCAGGTCTGGATCACCCGACATACGATAGTTGGCTTCATGAATCTTCTCATTAATCTCCTCCAGGCTGGCGTCGGCATTCATGACAATCTTGTCGCGACCGAACAGGCGGAACGCCTGGTTGAGAATCTTAACGACGGCCTCTTTCGACCCGACAACACAAGCCGTGGTGTTAATAGTCAAAACGTCATGAACAGATTCCTTTACGGCGATGAGAGATCGGTCATCATCGTTAAGACACGAACATCCTTCGAAGGCTCTCTGGCCGATAACAGTCACGCTTGAGGGTAATACAATCCGGGTGAGGCCTGTGCAGCCCTTGAAGGCATCGTGAGCGATGATACGTACTCCCTCAGGAATAACGATGCTCTCCAGATTCGAGCAGCCCATGAATGCGGCGACATCGATCGTCTGCAATCCCTCCCGGAGCTCGACGCGCCTGAGGTTCTTGCACCCGAGGAATGCGCAAGCACTGATGATTGTAACGCTCCCGGGAATGGAAACGCTGATGAGACTCTCACAGTTCATAAGCGTACCCTGAAGGATCTTCCTGGTCCCTGTGGGTATCTCCAAATGACCGTTTTCGTCAATCAGTTCCTTGAATAATTGTACAGCCATAGTGTTGTCATTTAGTTTCGTGAGAGGAGTGGGAACGCGCTAAAAAACTCATCTTCGCACGGGCATCCTTCGAAGGCATTCTTGGCAATAACCTTAAGGGGTTTATTCTTAAAAACCACATCTGCTGGATGTCATCCTCGATGCCCTCTATACCGTCAAAGAGGTTCAGACCATCAAAGAGTACCTTGCCGGGCACGATCTCTTCCGGGAGTTTCTCCACCACCTCCACAGGGTTGCCACTGATGTTGGAGAAGAATATCTTGTCCTCGATGATTTCGTGAATCCTTTTGCTGAATTCTTCCTGTGTAATACTCATATGTCTATTTGTGACGGTTTGGAAAGAAAAGGTTGTCGATGCATACGTAAAGGAGAAGCCCTAGGAAGATAATCCAGAGGATACTCTCCCATACTGGAGATGAGTGTTTAACCAGCGCGGCGATGTTGTAGTAGAGCCCATAGGCGGTCAGCGGGATGCAAAGGAGGAAGGTGCTGCATTCAAGGACGCCCTTCCAATTCCTGATCTTTTCCTTCCAGATCTCTATCCAGGACGGGCGGCCTGATTCTTTATCGGCCTGTCCGCCCTGAGGCTCTTCCTCATACTCTCCGAAGACGGTGCCCCAGCACCCCACCGCGTCGTCGTCATCGGCCTTATTGAAGATATCGCCATTGCTGTCAATGGCAAGGTACAAGCCGTCGCCCGCCAGGTATACCCTTGTTTCCTTGTCGATATCCTCCAGCGAAGAAATCACATCCGCGACTGTCCAGATGCCATCCAGCACATCATCCACCTCTTCAACTATAATCCGAAGGTCTCCGTCTTTGTCATTCCCCATGCCGACGACACCGAAAGTCCTCCCGTCATCCTTCAGCCAGGCGACTACGCAGTCGTCCCAATGATTCTTCTTATACTTCTCCAGTTCTCCGAGGAGTTTCCCCACGTTGGTCAATTTGATATTCTCTGTCGTTTTCATTTTTTGTGAATTCTTTATTCCTACAACTATACTGGAGAAACAGGATATCGTTACCCTGGAAGATGGTCCTTCACGCTGGCGTTTTGACGGAACATCTCTTGTTGTATTTCCGCCCAAGCAAGGCATTCTTCCCTGCTATATTCTACTTCCGGGTGCTCTCCATGGTACTTCTCCCACATAGGAACATACCTTTCGGGATACATATAAGCCAACGTCCTGAGGAAAATCGGGAACTCCTCTCCGCGTACTCCGGAATCAAGATGGATGCTGCGGAGTTCACCGCCCGTCGCATCATCGATTGATGCCGAGACAAAGGCCACAAACCTGGCATCCCTATAAAACTCATCATCTACAAACACGCAGCATTCATACTGGCGCGCAATATCGGGCCAGGATTTAGCGTCTTTGGAGAATTCATATTCATCATAGAAGCCATCAGACAGGTAGATAGTGAATTTGGCAACAAGCCCGCCGGTGGATTCCTCCACACGAACAAATTCAATGGATCTCAATTCTTGCAAACCATCGTCTTCCAAAAGATCAGAAATACCAATATCCTTTCCGTCCCGACCGGAGAAGACTTCCAGCTTGCGGTTGATCGTTTCTATGTCATCGTCTTCGGTAATGGGCTCTTGAATTCCAAATTTCCGCAATGCCGCATTCATCATACGGACGATATTCTTGCGGGAACCATCCACGGCAACAAAAAAGACATCTGTTTCCATATTACTCAAATGATTATTTGTTCAACATGTTCCACTTCTTCAGGAATTTCGCGAATTCATCGAATGTCATAAGGCGCTCCAATGCTGCGATGAAGCGGTCCAACCCATCATCATCGAAGGCGCCGTTATCGGTGTAGTAGTCCTCAAGATTCACCCTCTCTCCGTCCTTCGTGATAGAGTTCATCTGCTGGATGTCGTCCTCGATTCCCTCGACGCCGTCATACAGCATCATCCCATCAAAAAGAACCTCGCCTTCCACAATCTCGTCCGGCAGCTTTTCGACCACGGTCGCCGGCATCCCGCTGATGTTGGATAGGAAGATCCTGTCCTGGATCACGCCGTAAATCCGTCTGTTGAATTCTTCGTACATACTCTTATCGTTATCTCATCTAACCATAATACTGCCCGGATGAGGTATCGTTACCTGCGGCACAGGAATTCCAGCCTGCCCCCTCCAAGACTCACCTCGGATAATAAGGGAGTCCGTCAGGAATGTCCCTGACTTCGTCAGGAGATTTTATCCAGTGCCAGTCGTTGTTGGCCGAACGTCCTGATTCCATCCAGTCGACTAACTTCTCCATCGCTTGCTTCTGGGAATCAGCGTTGATGCGGTCCCTTTCAACGTGGTATCTCACACCACCGCCCATTGTACTGCTCTCCGTATATCTTTCAATCAAGCTCTGCCCGATGTAACGCTTGTTACCATTGACAAGGACCTCGAAATAGTATTCCTCAAAGATGACGCTAACGGAATCATCCATCTCCCAAACAGGGTTCCATGCTTTGAGGCTTCCGGGATACTCACGGGCTCCGAGAAGCGTTATTATCACTTCGTCTCCAGGACGGATCCTGCTCTGGAATAACTTCTGTCCGGAGTAGATGAATGTCATTGGCCCTATCTCTATGGGAGCCTGCACCTTCGCCAACTCCTCTCCCTCCGCAGCCGTGGGAATGACTTTGACATCCTTGCCAAGGCCGGTCTTGTCAAGCAGCCAGACATTCTTTATATAAACCTCCTTCAGGGAGGTGCAACCCTGGAATGCACCTTCCCAAATTAGTTCAACCGAATCGGGGATGGTAATGCTCGTCAGGCTTGAGCAGCCGGAGAATGCATAGTAATCGATCTGTTTTACGGAGTCGGGAATCCTGATGGCGGCAAGGCTGGAACAGCCGCAGAATGCACTCCGTCCAATCCGACTGACGGAACTGCCGATCTGGACCTCGACAAGGCTGGTACATCCCTGAAAGGCGCCGTCACACCCATGGCCGATATTCTTCAGGCCGTTTCCAAGGACTACTCTTTTGAGCCCGGTACAATCTCTGAAGGCCTCGTTACTGATACACTTCACTGAGTCCGGTATTATCAGCTCAGTGAGGCCCGTGCATCCCTTGAAAGCACTCCACTCAATGTCTGTAACCGAATCAGGAATTGAAATCCCGGTGAGCCCCGTACAACCCATGAATGCGTATTTGTCAATTAATACCACCGAAGCCGGGATTGTTATTTCATTAAGCCTTTCACACTTCGCAAACGCGGATTCTCCTATCGCCTTTACGGTATCCGGGATAACGCTCTTCTCATAAGCAATCATCAATGTGCTGTCCCCGGTCCTGATGATGGCGTTGCAGTCCTCGCGGCTGTCGTATTTAGGATTGCCATCACTAACCGCGATATGCCTCAGCGAGGTACAGCCATTGAAGAAGTGGTCCTCAATTGCTTCAACAGAATCGGGTATAATGAGTTCGGTCAAGGCAGAACAATCGCTGAAAGCACCCCTTTCGATTTTAATGACCGAGTTCGGAATCGAGATGGTCTTCATCCCTGTACAGCCGTTGAAAGCATAGCGGCCGATACTTTCCAGTGAATCCGGCAACACAATCTCCTCCAGTCCTGTACAGCCGTCGAATGCGTGGCTGCCGATTTCCTTCATTGAGTCCGGAAGAATGATCCTTCTCAGGCTCTGGCAGTAAAGGAAAGCAAAATTCGGAATCTCCGCCAGTGATTTCGGCAGCCGGATGTCCGTGAGCCCCCTGCAGCCCCTGAATGCCGAGGTGTCGATACTTTCAACATTGTCGGGAATGATGACGGATTTGAGAAGTGAACAAGACTGAAAAGCTGCGCTTCCTATCTTTTTCACCGAATCGGGGATACGGATCTTTTCAAGGTTCGAACATCCGCAGAATGCTTCATAACCGATTACGGTTACAGATTCAGGAATCTCTATCTCCTTGAGACTCTCGCAACCCTGAAACACCCCTTTGAGCTCTGTCAGGGCTTTAGGGAGGGCGACATCGGCAAGATTCACACATTGGGAGAATGCTCTGTCTTCGATATCTGTGACGGAATCCGGAATTACTATGCTTGACAGTGCTTCGCAGTTGCCAAAGGCGCTGTTTCCTATCTCTTTGACTGAAGAAGGGATGCTTATCCCGGTCAGCACGCTGTTCCCATAGAATGCGGAATCGCCGATCTTCGTAACAGTGTCAGGGATGACAGTCGATCGGCATCCCAGGACCAGACTATTCCTTTTCGTCTCAATGACCGCGTTGCAGTCATTCCGGTTGTCAAACGTCCGATTGTCAGGACTGACCTTGATGCTCCGGAGATTGTCGCACTTATAGAATGCTAGCTCTTCCAGATAACTCAGGGATTTCGGCAAAAGTATCTCAACCAGCGACGTACAGCCCATGAAGGCATACTTTTCTATAGTATACAGCGTGTCTGGGAAAACTACACGCTTCAGGTTGGAGCAGGCAGCATAAGTATACTCTTCAATACGACTGACAGAATTGGGAATGTTGACCTCAGTGAGAGACGTGCAGCCATCAAATGCCCTCCGCTTTATCGTGGTCACACTGTCGGGAATGACCACGCGGCTCAAGTTGCGGCAATACGCGAATGCCATGTCGCCAATCGTGGTCACCGAATCGGGCAGGAGTATCACTCCGAGGTTCTCGTCGCGGCAGAAAGCCTCTTCCCTGACTTTCCTGGTCTTGCCGGACCAGCGAACCACATAAGGCGCTTTCGCCTTGCCTTCGTACTTCTTCACGGCCCTTGCCAGTTCCTTGCTGCTCGCCGCGAGGAAGACCGGCTTCCCGTCATACATTTCAAGTGATTCTGTCATAACCGATTAGTTTTTCAATAGTTTTCTTAACCTGAGGTCCTCTGCCTTGACGTCGGGGTACTTGAAGGGCTCAAAGTCGTTCAGATAGGTATATATCTTCATCAATATTTCATATGACAGTTCCGTCCCCTGTTTTTGTATCCAGGGCCTCTCCTTGAAGAAATCAATAGCGTCGTAGAAGTATTCCCTGCATTTCTCGACTGTCTTGATATCCCCCGCGTCCATTGCCTTGTCCAACTTGTCTCCAACGGCCCTGTACTGTTCCAAGAACTCATTCTGTTCCTTGATCAGCTGCTGCCGGAAATCCTCTTTCTCCTCCGGAGTCAGGGGTGCATCAGTGTAGATCCTTCCTCCGACCTTGACGTGCTTCTTAATCTCGGTATACGTGAACATCTTCTTGTTGCCCTGGCAGATGAAGTTGCCGCCAACGACCTTCGGAGCTTCAGAAAGGGAGGTCAGTCTATTGTTTGAACAGTCGAAATCTCCCCCCACTTCCTCAGGGCCGAAGAGAAGGCTCTTCAGGCCGCAGTCCCGGCATATGAAATTCCCGGAAATTTTCTTGAAGTCGTGCCTGAACTGACCGCGTGGAGCATCCCCTTTCGTGAGGGTGATGTCGCCATTAACGTTGACTGCAAGGCCGATGGTTCCCATCGTAATGGAATAATCCTCCACCCCGTGCCGCTGCATAAACTTGTCAATGGCATCAGACTCGGTATCAAACATCTGTTCGATGTCCTTCTTGCTGAACAGGTTCTTCTGCATCTTGTCCAGGATATCCCTGCTGACCTCGTCGTATCTTTCGCCGACATCATACCGACCGGTCAGTTTCAGGGAATCCGCGTACTCGACGAAGAGCTCCATCAGGTACGGACCGTACTTTTCAAGATACTTGGCATAGGCGGCAGCATATTTTTTAGACCCGGGTGCGTAAACGGCAAGATGCCGGTAAGCATTCCCGGCTTCTGCGGGTGCCACGTACTTGTCGATCTCTGCGTCCAGAAGGGAGTGGACGTGCTTTATCACATCATATTCCCTGCCGGGTGCCCAGTTTTTGTCAAAGTAGGTCGTTATCTCAGCCATCGCAGCCTGAACGCTGTCTTTTACAGCATCGGACGTGTATTCCTTGTTCCTTCCCATATAGGTTTCCGTTTTGTTTCTACCGATAATACTGACCTTTCAGCTTATCGTTACCCGTCAGCCAAGAAAAAACCTCAGTCTTCTTCGCCAAAATATCGGCAGATACAGTC
>JAILCZ010000125.1 GCA_024689985.1 Bacteroidales bacterium
GCTTCGATTACATCGCCTTCCTTGATGTCATTGTAGTTGGCGATACCGATACCACACTCCATACCGGCAGACACTTCCTTGGCCTGGTCCTTTCCTCTCTGGAGAGATGAAAGCTCACCGGTATAGACGACGATACCGTCACGGATGAGTCGAACCTGGCTCTTGGCCTGGAGCTTACCTTCCTTGACAAGGGATCCGGCAATAGTACCGACCTTGCTGATCTTGAAGGTCTGCTTGACCTCGGCGGTAGCGATGACCTCTTCCTTCTTCTCAGGCTCGAGCATACCCTCGATACCATCCTTGACCTCGTTGATAGCGTCGTAGATGACTGAGTAGAGACGGATCTCAATACCCTCGTTCTCGGCATTTCTGCGGGCATCCGTAGAAGGACGGACGTTGAATCCGATGATGACTGCGTCAGATGCGGCAGCGAGGACGACGTCGGACTCTGAGATCTGGCCGACAGCTTTGTGGATCACATTTACGTGTACCTCCTCGGTAGAGAGCTTGATGAGTGAATCAGAGAGAGCCTCAACTGATCCGTCCACATCACCCTTGACGATGACATTGAGCTCCTTGAAGTTACCGATGGCGATACGGCGTCCGATTTCCTCGAGAGTCATATGCTTCTGGGTCTTGATGCCCTGGATGCGGATGAGCTGCTCACGCTTGGTGGCGATGCTCTTGGCCTCCTTCTCATCAAGCATCACATTGAACTTCTCACCTGCCGCAGGGGCTCCGTTAAGACCGAGAACAGATACAGGAGTTGAAGGACCGGCTTCGGTGACCTTCTGACCACGCTCGTTGAACATAGACTTCACACGGCCGTAGAAGCTTCCTGAAAGGATGCAGTCTCCGACGTGGAGGGTTCCGTTCTGAACGAGGACGGTAGCGAGGTAACCGCGGCCCTTGTCTAGTGAAGACTCGATGATGGCACCGAGAGCTGGACGCTTAGGGTTGGCCTTGAGCTCGAGAAGGTCTGTCTCGAGGAGAACCTTGTCAAGAAGGAGGTCGACATTGAGACCCTTCTTTGCGGAAATCTCCTGACACTGATACTTACCTCCCCAGGCCTCAGTGAGGATGTTCATCTGGGAGAGCTGCTCGTAGATCTTCTCAGGCTGTGCGCCCGGCTTGTCAATCTTGTTGATGGCGAAGACCATAGGAACGCCTGCGGCCTGCGCGTGGTTGATGGCCTCGACGGTCTGCGGCATCACGGCGTCATCGGCTGCGATGATGATGATCGCAAGGTCGGTGAGCTGGGCACCACGGGCACGCATAGCCGTGAAGGCCTCGTGACCAGGAGTATCGAGGAAGGTAATGCGCCTTCCGTCAGGAAGTTTCACATTGTATGCACCGATGTGCTGGGTAATACCACCGGCCTCACCGGCGATGACATTTGATTTTCTGATATGGTCGAGGAGGGATGTCTTACCGTGGTCGACGTGTCCCATCACCGTAATGATAGGCGGACGAGCCACGAGGTCCTCCTCCTGGTCGACAGCTTCTAGTTCCTCGATTTCCTCGGTAATCTCAGCCGTGACAAACTCAACCTTGTAACCGAACTCCTCAGCGACGAGAACGATGGTCTCGGCGTCAAGACGCTGGTTGATCGATACCATAAGACCAAGGCTCATGCAGGCTCCGATGACCTTTACGACAGGAGTGTTGTTCATAAGGGTAGCGAGGTCGTTAACCGTAACGAACTCGGTCACCTTGAGCACCTTCTTCTCAGATGCCTCCTGCTGCATTTCCTCCTGAGTCTTCTGAGCGGCAGCCTCACGCTTCTCCTTACGGTACTTCGCGCCGAAGTTGCTCTTCTTGGTATCATTCATTCGGGCATAAGTTTCCTTGACCTGTTTCTGGATCTCCTTCTGCATCTCCTGCTGGAGCTCTGCCTGCTCGGCCTCGCTCATAGGCTTCTGCTGGAAGCGGTCGTTTCCGCGGTCGCGGCGACGGCCCTTGCCCTGATTCTGGTCCTGGCGGTTGTTGCCCTTGTTGTTATTGTTGCCTCCCTTCTGGTCCTTGCGGCCAGGGTTGTTGGTTGCATCCTTGCCGACCTTTGCGACATCCACCTTCTGGCTTCCGCCCTTGGCGATACGCTCGCGCTTGTTCTTGCCAGGCTTCGGTTTCTTTTCGAACTGGCTGAGGTCGATCTTTCCGACGATGTTCAGGCCACTTGCGGCAGCAGCGTCAGCTTCAGCCTTGGAAACAGAGGTAACTGCAGGGGTTGGGGCAGCGACTGGCTCTTCCTTCTTAGGCTCGGCTACTGGTGCTGGCTTTGGCTGTGGAACTGGCTCAGGTTCCGGTTTTGGCTCCGGTTTTACCTCCGGTGCTGGAACTGGTTCCGGTTTTGGTTCCGGCTTAGGCTCCGGCTTTGGTTCCGGTGCAGGAGCAGGCTCCGGTTTAACCTCCGGCGCCGGCTTTGGCTGTGGAACCGGCTTAGGTTCCGGTTTAGGCTCCGGCTTCGGTGCTGGAGCTGGTTCAGGCTTCGGTGCTGGCTCCGGTTCAGGAGCGACGACAGGAGCCTCTGAAAGAGTATTGCTCTTGATGATCGTCTCCCTTACAGGCTCATACTCATCCTCGGCCACCTCAGGTTCAGGCTTCTTGACGCCTGACTTCTCGAGAAGGTCGTTGAGTTTGATATCCACCTTTTCAGAAGCAATCTTAGCCTCGAGATCCTTGCCGAACTCCTTCTCGATGAGAGGGAGGAATTCGTCCGAAACCTTGGCATTAGGATTTTCTTCCACCTCGATACCCTTCTTCTTGAGGAACTCCACAAGATTCGAAAGGCCGATATTGTATTTTCTGATGATTTTATTCAGTCTAGTTTCACCCATATTAACCCCTTTATATTTTTACGTTTATAATTAGTCCTCGAACTCTGCTCTGAGGACCTCGAATACGTGAGCCACAGTCTCGTCGTCGAGGTCAGCCCTCTTGGCAACCTCTTCCTGATCGATTGCAAGCACGCTCTTCGCGGTGTCGCAGCCGATTGACTTGAGCTGATCGATGACCCACTGGTCAATTTCATTGTTGAACTCGTCGAGGAGCACATCCTCTCCGTCGTCCTCGGCATCCTTAGGAAGCTCTCTCCAGACCTCGATTTCGCGGCCTACGAGCATACCTGCGAGCTTGATGTTGCATCCGCCCTTACCGATACCCTTCTTGACCTCATCAGGCTGCATATAGACCTTGATCTTGTCCTCCGGGCCTTCGCCGAGGTCGATTGAAGAAGTCCTTGCAGGATTGAGGGCTCTCTGGATAAGGAGAGCAGTGTTGTTTGACCACTGGAGGACGTCGATGTTCTCATTTCTGAGCTCGCGTACGATTCCGATGATTCGTGAACCCTTGACACCGATACAAGCTCCGATAGGGTCAACTCTCTCGTCATAAGACTCGACAGCCACCTTGGCGCGCTCACCAGGAACACGGACAACCTTCTTGATGGTGATGAGACCATCGAGGATTTCCGGAACTTCCTGCTCGAAGAGCTTCTGGAGGAACTCGTTTGAAGTTCTTGAAAGCACGATGTACGGAGTGGTATTGTTCTTCATATCCACGCTCTTGATGATTGCGCGGACAGTATCGTTCTTCTTGAAATGCTCGCCAGGGATCTGCTCGCTCTTAGGCATATGGAGCTCGTTGCCATCCTCGTCGAGGATGAGGACCTCCTTTGACCAGGTCTGGTAAATCTCACCGGTGAAAATCTCGCCGACCTTGCCGGCATACTTCTTATAGACATTTGCCTTGTCGATGTCCATAATACGGCCCTGAAGGTTCTGGCGGATGTTGAGGATACCGCGGCGGCCGAACTGTGCAAGGCTGAACTTCTTGGTATAGACATCACCGAGCTCATAGTCTTCATCACCGGTCTCGGCCTTGATCTGCGCGAGGGTGATTTCAGAATTAGGATTCTCGACGTTATCAACGACGGTGAAATCCTGATAGATCTCGCAGTCTCCCTTGTCGACATTGATGATCACGTCGAAATTCTCTGCTGTTCCGTAAGTCTTCGCAAGCTGTGTGAGGAATACATCCTTGAGTACACCCATCATCACGGCCCTGTCGATGTTCTTCATCTCCTTGAACTCCTTGAAGGCGTCAATGAGAGTAGGTTCTTTCTCTTTTTCCATTTTATTTATATGTAACTTATTAAATATCGCTTTGTAAATCAGATTCCGGAAATCTCCTAGAATTCCACATAAGGACGCACGGCATTGACCTGATCCATAGTGAACCTGTCAGAATGCTCAACGAGCTCCTTTTTCTTTTTGCCCTCGACAGCCTCCTTTACGCTGTACTTGAGGACGACAGCATCAGGCTCGGCGGCCTCGAGAACGGCGACGATCTTCTTGCCGCCCTTGATCTGGGCCTCCACCTTGGTGCCGACTGCCTTCTGGAACTGACGGAAAACCTTGAAAGGCTGGTCGAGTCCAGCAGAAGCCATCGTCAGCGAATAATCCTCCTGATCCCTGTCGAACTTCGAAAGGAAAACGTCATTCAGGGCCACGCAATCGTCCATATCGACGTCGCCTTCGATCTTGTCGAACACGAATTCGATGTCATTGTCCTGGCTGACCTTCACGTCAATGATGAAATACCCGCGGCTTTCGGCCTCAGGCGTCATCGCTTCAATAATCGCTGTCTTGCTAAGCATTTCTGTCTTCTAAAAACTTGATTCCGGATTGACCCGTTATAAAACAAAAGATAGGAGACTCGCGTCCTCCTATCTCTCAATCACGGTGCAAATATAACATCTATTTATTAGAAATCCAAATCACCCTCCCCTCTCGGGGTCAGTCCAAAGTAATATTTGGTCACCCAGTACTCGAAAAGAGGGTCGGTTATCTGAGGTTCGTCATTATCGTCGAATACAATGATCTCCTTCTTCATCAGTGCATCCTTGAGCCTCTTGACGTTGGCCGAAGAATTCAGGCCGTAGCGGTTGATGACGTCGGTGGCGCTGAAGCGGAGGTGACCCTCGACGATAGCCTTTAGGAGGCTTATCTGGAAATTGGTAAGGTCGGCCATTATGGACTTGAACCTGGCCTCGTGTAGGGAAATCATCTTCGCGAGGGTGTCCATAAGCACAGGAGTGGAGATGAAACCCTTCGACAGATAGTCGCAGATGGAGGCGAAATGATTGATGTACCAGAAATGATTCTTCAGAAGATTGCAGACTGCCATAAGCTGGTCCCTTTCCGCCACCTTTCCGCTGGCGAGGAAGCCCTTGACCACGTTGTCGATGATTTCCTTTCCGTCAAAAGGATTGAGACTCAGCCTTTCCACCGTCCTGTAGAAGAACCTCGTCTTCTTGAAGATGACGTTCATCGCATTGACCTCGGAGCCGCACATCACGAAGGAACACTTAGGCTTCGGAGCCTGGACGGTCTCCTTCAGCACACCGTCCATAATCCTGAGGAGCCGGTCTCCGTCATCCAGCCTCTGGGCCCACTGGAAATCATCCAGAATGAATATGACAGGCTGATCCATCTGACTCGCCATCTTGAACGGCAGGAGAATCATCGAACGGATATCGTCGTCATCGAGGTCCCAGTTTAGGGACACGAGTTCTCCGTGATCCGAAAACCTCTGCTGGTCAAAGACGAAATGGGTATTTGCGAGATGGGTGGCGACGATGTTGCCGTATTCATAGGCCGTGGAGGCACACGCCCTCAAAAGAGTCGAGGCGAACTTTATCAGGAATTCAGGGATTGTCCTGGATCCCATTACGGACATCTCGCAGGAAGTGAACTGCAGATGTGACATCCTCATAGTAAAGAGAGCCTGCTGAATCACGGAATGCTTTCCAGTCTTCGGCGGCTCGTAGATACAGACGTTCTCCCCTGCTGAAAGCATATTGGAAAGCGCCGTGACCTCACTCTTCCTGCCGACAAAGTTCTTGCCGGTCACGAAAGTTTCATATACAAAAGGGCCATCCATAACATTGAATCAGTTGATAAGTAACATTGTTGTTTCTGCAAAATTAAGAAAATATTTTGCTGGTAAAACAAAAAGTTATATTTTTGCAGTCCGATTTATGGCCGATGAGCCCATCAAGATCTGTATGAATGACAGACGCTTACGGTCCAAACTTTTATATAAGTTTTATTTTATGTACGCAATCGTTGATATTGCAGGCCAGCAGTTCAAGGTAGAGGCTGGCAACGAAATCTTTGTCAACCGCCTCGCGGCTGCCAAGGGTGCTGCTGTTGAGTTCAACAAGGTACTCCTCGTAGACGCTGAGGGTGCCGTCAAGATTGGCTCACCTTATGTAGAGGGCGCAGTCGTTAAGGCTACTGTTCTCGAGGATGATGTTAAAGCCGACAAGGTTCTCGTATTCAAGAAGATCCGTCGCAAGGGTTTCCAGAAGTGCAATGGCCATCGCCAGAAGCTTTCCAAGATCAAGATCGACGCAATCGCTTAATTAAAGGAGGAATTAGATTATGGCACACAAGAAAGGTCAAAGTAGTTCTAAGAACGGTCGTGAGTCACAGAGCAAGCGACTCGGACTCAAGAAATTCGGCGGTGAAGCTGTAAAGGCAGGAAACATCATCGTACGTCAGAGAGGTACAGTCCACAATCCTGACAAGAATGTCGGAATGGGTAAGGACCATACTCTTTACGCACTTGTTGACGGTACAGTCAAGTTCACAAGGAAGAAAGAGGACAAATCTTACGTTTCGGTTATCCCTTTTGAGAACTAGACTCGAAGGATTTGTACTGATGAATAAAGAGGATTGCACTTCGAGTTTAGGTGCGGTCCTCTTTTTTGCTTGAAGAAAGAAAATACTAAACAATAAAATATTATGCTCACACTAAAAGTGCTTCGTGAAGATCCTGAATTTGTGATCAAGAAGCTTGCTATCAAAAATTTCGATGCAAGGGCCATCGTGGAAAAGGTCCTCGAACTGGATGACAACAGAAAGAAACTCCAGACAGAGAGCGACTCCCTCCTCGCTGAGCAGAAGCAGAAGGCAGCAGCCATCGGCAAACTTATGAAAGAAGGCAAGAAGGCCGAGGCAGAAGAAGCTAAGAAAGAAGTAGCAGCCCTCAAAGAGAAGTCAAACGAACTTCTCGCAAAGGCTGACGAGAATAACAAGGAGCTCGAGTCACAGCTCGTCCTCCTTCCTAATATGCCTTGCGACCTCGTAGTCCCTGGAAAGGGTGCCGAGGACAATCAGGTAGTGAAGATGGGCGGCCCTGAGGTCAACCTTCCTGAAGGAGCAGTTCCTCACTGGGAGCTCTGCAAGAAGTACGACATCATCGACTTCGACCTCGGAGTGAAGATCACCGGAGCTGGCTTCCCTGTTTACAAGGGAAAGGGCGCAAAGCTCCAGAGAGCCCTCATCAACTTCTTCCTCGACCAGAACACGGCCGCAGGATACCAGGAGACAGAGCCACCTGTAATGGTAAACCAGGCTTCAGGCTTCGGTACAGGCCAGCTTCCTGACAAGGAAGGCCAGATGTACCACGCCAACCTCGACGACTTCTATATGGTACCTACTGCAGAGGTTCCTGTAACGAACATCTTCCGTGACGTCATCCTCCAGAACAACGAGCTTCCTCAGAAGCTGACGGCTTACACTCCTTGCTTCCGTCGTGAGGCCGGCTCATACGGAAAGGATGTCCGCGGACTCAACCGTCTCCACCAGTTCGACAAGGTCGAGATCGTCCGCATCGAGAAGCCTGAGAACAGCTATGCAGCACTCGACGAAATGGTTGCACACGTTGAGAGCCTCGTCAACAAACTTGGCCTCAAGTACAGAATCCTCCGCCTCTGCGGTGGCGATATGTCATTCACATCTGCAATCACCTACGACTTCGAGCTCTGGAGCGCAGCCCAGGGACGCTGGCTTGAGATCTCTTCTGTTTCCAACTTCGAGACATACCAGTCCAACCGACTCAAGTGTCGCTACAAGGACGAGAACGGCAAGACACAGCTCTGCCACACCCTCAACGGTAGCTCACTCGCCCTCCCTAGAGTCGTTGCAGCCCTCCTCGAGGACAACCAGACACCGGAGGGAATCATCATCCCTGAGGTTCTCCGTCCTTACACAGGATTCGATAAAATTGACTAAAATCACGAAAAGTTGTTAACTTCACGAAAAGTATAAGACTCATCGTGAACGAAAGAACAATAATAGGAATAGACCCCGGAACCAACCTTCTTGGTTTCGGGGTTATCCGTATCGAAAAGAAAGGCGTGAAATTCCTGGATATGGGGGTACTGGACCTGCGCAAGGAAGAAGACGCCTATACCAAACTTGAACGCATCCACAGGGAGATTTCCCTCCTCTGCGAGAAATACGACGCCGACGATATGGCGATTGAATCACCATTCCTCGGCAAGAACGCCCAGGTCATCTTCAAGCTCGGAAGAGCCCAGGGCGCGGCAATAATCGCGGCGAAAGAACACTGTATGGAGGTGCACGAATATGCGCCTATGAAGGCGAAAGTCGCCATTACCGGAACCGGAGAAGCCTCGAAGGAACAGGTCAGCCTTATGATCCAGAAGATTCTGAACATAAAGATGGAGCCGAAGCACCTCGACGCGACCGACGCCCTAGCCATCGCTATGTGCCATTACTATCAGCTGACAAACCCTCTCGCCGGAGGAAAGGCGGCAACCAGCTGGGAAAAATTCATTCAGGAGAATCCTGACAGAATCAAAAGTCCCAAAGCGAAAAAATAATCGAAAAACGAACAATTATTAACACTAGGATTTAAACCCGGGGACCTCTCCCCTGTCTAATCTCCGTTGAATAAACCGAGAATGAAAACACTTTTACGAAAACTATGCTTTGTGGCGGCAATCGCCATACTCTCCGCACTTGACCTTGCGGCTCAATCCAACACGATAACGGCAATCCTCAAAGAGAAAGATTCAGGCGAACCTGTAGGTTTCGCCACGGTCACCCTCACGAGGCCAGGTGCCAGCAAACCATCCAAATACGGCCTTTCCGACTCCAAGGGAATGGTCAGCATCGAGAAGGTTGCGAACGGAAAATACACGGTCAGCGTGGAACTTCTGGGCTACAAGACCTGGAAGAAAGAATATACCGTCAGCGGTCCGCTCAACCTGGGCACGATCAACCTGGCGACTGACAGCGAAATACTCAATGCCGCGAACGTATCCGCTGTCGGCAATCAGATGACAATCAAGAAAGACACGATCGAATACAACGCCGCCGCCTTCAAGACGACGGACAACGATATGCTGGAAGACCTCCTGAAGAAGCTTCCTGGAGTAGAAGTTTCAGATGACGGAGCAGTCACAGTCAACGGTGAGACGGTTTCCAAGATCACCATTGACGGCAAGACCTTCTTCCTCGACGACCCTCAGCTCGCAACGAAGAACATCCCGGCGAAGATCATCAACAAGCTCAAGGTCGTGGAGAAGAAATCAGAGCAGGCGGAGTTCACAGGAATTGACGACGGTGAGCGCGAGACCGTCATCGACCTCTCCGTCCAACCTGGAATGATGAAGGGACTCTTTGGAAACGTAGTGGGAGGAGTAGGCCACGACCTTCTCGACAAGGCCGACAAAGATGCCCTCGGAAATGACGGAGACTGGAGATACCAGGGCGCCGCCTTCATCGGCAACTTCACCGACAACCGTCAGCTTTCCCTCATCCTCAACGCCAACAACACCAACAACAGAGGCTTCGATGACATCGCCCGCACGGCAATGTCCGGAATGCGCGGAGGCGGACGAGGCGGAATGGGCAACGGTGGCTCCGGAAGCGGTATCACATCCTCATATATGGCCGGCATCAACGGGGCCTGGACCCTTTTCGACAACAAGATGGACTTCGGCGGCAACTACCTCTTCAACGGAAGTGAGAACGATGTCACCGAGCAGAGTTCAAAGACAACATACCAGGACGATTACAACCTCATCTACAAATCCCAAGGCACCAGCTCGTCCGATACCTACGGCCACAGGTTCGGGTTCCGTCTGGACCATAAGTTCTCTGACAATACATCCATCCTCTTCCAGCCGAGCTTCAACATCGGTACAGGTAATTTCACGGAATTCTCCGACTTCACTACCGACGCCGATTCGCTTGACGGAACGGTGACCAAGGTGAACGACGGTTTCAACTTCAACTCCGGTGACAGCAGGAACGCTGACGCAAGCGGTTTCCTCCTCTTCCGCCAGAGGCTTGGCATCCCTGGCCGAACAATCTCATTTATGGGACGTTACAGCTTCTCCCACAAGGAGCTCGAAGGCTACAACCAATCCCGCACGAAAGAGTATGACGAGACCGAGACGATGGTAAGCGACTCTATCGTGAACCAGCGTTACGACAATACGACTGACGCCGCTTCGCTTTCCGGCCGAGTTACCTACACCGAGCCTATCGGACGCGGATTCTATGTCGAGGGCAACTACGGCTTCACCTGGAGCCGCAATTCTTCCGACAAGTTCACCTACGACAACGCCGACAACACAGGCTTCGGAGCGGACAACATCTTTTACGACAAGACAGGAGAGGCCCTGAACGCCACCTACTCCAACGACATTCTCAACAGATACATCACCCAGAGCGCAGGTGCGAACGTAATGTACCAGAAGGAGAAGATGCACGCCCAGGTCGGCATTGGAGTCACGAACACCAAGACACACAACGAAACCAACGGCGAGACCTACGACAGCAATGTCTACAAGTTCTCTCCTTCCGCTATGGTCTTCTACGATATGAGTGACAACGCCAACTTAAGACTCTTCTACCGCGGCTCTTCCAACCAGCCTTCTACAAGCCAGCTGATGCCTGTCGCAGACAACAGCGATCCTCTTGACATCAGCTTCGGTAACCCTTACCTCACTCCGTACTTCACTCACACTCTCCGCAGTGACGCAAGGTTCACCAACAAGAAGACCTTCACAACCTTCAGTTTCCGACTCAGCGGATCCTATACCCAGGACCCTATCGTCAGCGCCCTCTGGTACGGCAGCAACGGTACCCAGTACACTATGCCGTTCAACGGCCCTGACAAGGGAAGCATAAACGCAAGAACCTTCTTCAACTCTCCTATAAAGAAGTCCAACTTCTCTGTCTTCAATATGCTCTACGCTTCCTACAGCCAGAGCGCCTCATATGTCGGCACGGATATCGACACCGACACATACTACCAGAACGGAGAATTCGACTACGAGGCCTTCAACACCGACTACACGGCCGAGAACAGCACCCTCGCCGCGAAGTTCACCGAGAACAGGACAAAGACTGCCGGCTTCACGGAAAGGCTCCGCCTGACCTACCGCAACGACAACCTCGAGCTCCAGTTCGGCGGAAGGACCAAATTCAACAAATCCTGGTACACCATCGCATCGACCACGACCACGGCCACATGGAACAATCAGCTCAACGGAGGTATCAACTACACCTGGAAGAGCACCGGCATCGGCGTCGATTCCCAGCTTGAATACAACTGGTACGACGGCTACTCAACAGCCCAGGATGACGAGTATGTCTGGAACGCCCAGATCACGAAGCTGATCCTGCATAACAAGGTGACCCTCGGAGTGAGGGCATACGACATCCTCAACCAGGCCAGAAACCTCACCGTCACGGACAACTCAAACTATCACAAGGAGTCTGTCAACAACACCCTCGGCCGCTACATCATAGCTTCAGTAACCTGGCGTTTCGGCCAGCAGAAGAAGGGTCGCGGCGGATTCGGAGGTTACGGCAGAGGACCTATGGGGCCGCCAAGACGATAAAAAAGGATTTCATTCCTTCAAAATATGTTCAATGAATAAAGAGTCTGATATGGTATCGGACTCTTTATTTTATTAATTTTGTTGGAATTATGGCAGAAGAAAAATCAACAAGGAATCACCCCGTCTTGAAGGGTATCCTTTTCACATTCATCGGTTTATGGGCGGTAATTCTGGTCGCGATGCAGGTCGTGCTAAACAGCAACGTCCTCACAAAAATCGTAAACAACATTGCTGCAGAATATGTTGACGGTGACATTGCCTTCGGTGAAATAAAGGCATCTGTCATCAAAAGCTTCCCTGACCTGAACGTCAGTTTGACTGATTTTTCAATAACCTATCCTCACGACAGGTTCGCGGCCTTTGATTCCACAGGAGTCAGAAGTTTCCACCGCAGGGCCGGACGCGGAGCCGAGGCCGACACCCTCGCCAGCGTGAACAACGTGTCCATTTCCCTCAACTATGTAGCCCTGGCTTTCGGTAAAATCAGAATCCCGGAAATAAAAATCCAGAAACCGAGATTCTACCTGCACCAGTACGACTCCACTTCGGCGAACTGGAATATGTTCGTGACGGGAG
>JAILCZ010000151.1 GCA_024689985.1 Bacteroidales bacterium
TTTCTACCTGTAGCTCTTGATGAACAGGCCTACCGCCAGCAGGAGAACTGCGAAAGTAGCCCAGTACGTCAGAGGGTCGAGCACCTCGTACCAATTGGTCACGTCCTTGAAACGGTCAATATGGCCGAGGATGATTGCAAACGTATTGTTTGCACAGTGCATCAGCATCGTAATCTTGAGGGAATGTGTCCTGTAGTACACGAAACCGAAGAGACATCCCAGAAGGAATGCCGGAATGGCCTGCCAAGGATTGAGATGGATCAGAGCGAAAATGAAGGCGGAGAAAATGATTGCGAACCACGGAGATTTTCCGTTTGCAATCAGACCGCGCATTATCATTCCCCTGCATAGCCACTCTTCCAGAACAGGAGCCATGACAGCTGCGCAGAGCATGCTGATGACAATGTTTCCGCCTGTGACGCTCTCAAGAAGAATCTTGAGCTTTTCCGGGATATCCGGAAGAAGCATCTGGAGAGGCTCTACGACAAAGCCGACGGCAATTGTGACGGCGATGGCTTCCAGACCCATCCTGAATCCAGGAAAACCGTGCCAGTCGACCTCAGATCCTTCCTCGCCGGCCTTGCGGGCCTTGGCGCTCTTAAGCAGGGCATAGAGCACTGCTGGAACGAATGTCAGAGGATATGAAAGAAGTGTTCCATAAGAAAGGGCTGCATCGCTTCCAAAGGTGTTCTGAACAAGGAGAACCACGATGTTTCCGAGGAGGGCACCTACGAGCAACCAGCCAATCAAGCCGAGCGACTGAGCGACGCCCGGCTTGAAATGGTCGAAAAATGAGAGTATTCTGCTCACAATAAATTATTTCTTGTAAAGAGGAGTTGGATATACGCCCTTGTCGGCAAGTTCCTGGAACTTGGCCACTACGGCAGGACGGTCTTCCTTGTAAGTTACTCCGAACCAGCGTGACGGCGTAGAGAGGACCTCCGTAGAAGCATCTCCAGCCTTTGTCATAAGGTCAACTGCATAAGGGATGTAGTATTCCTTCTTGAGCTCGTTGATGTTTGCCTTGAGGAAGTCGTTGAAGATGACTTCGCTCTTCTCGAAGTAATCCGGAGTGAAGCCCCACATATTCATCGAGCAGAGAGCCTTGGCCTCAAGTTCGATGCGGGTCTCACCGGTCGAGCTGTTGTCACCGAATACCTTTCCGTCTGCCTCCTGGGCGATGTTGAGATGCTCAACGATTGAGGTAAGCATCTTGTTGTCGTCGTAATGACAGATTCCGCGGGATACTCCGCCTGATTCTGAAAGGGTGTTGTCAAGTTCAAAGCCTACGATGCAGTACTGTCCCTTGGTATTTTCGTGTGCCTTGAGCCAGTCAGCGAGGACCTTGAATGAATCTTTTCCATAGTAATCGTCTCCATTTATGACGGCGAAAGGTTCCTTGATGATGTCCTTTGCCATAAGGACCGCGTGTGCAGTTCCCCAAGGTTTCTGACGCTCAGGATTGAGGGTGAATCCGGCTGGGATCTTGTTCAGTTCCTGGGTTACGAACTGGAATTCAAGGTCGGATCCGTCAGGACATTTCACTCCACTGTACTTTTCCTTAACGACAGTTTCAAACTGTTCCTTGAAATACTCACGGACAATGTACACTACTTTACCGAAACCGGCATTGACCGCGTCATAAATAGAATAATCGATAATAGTCTCGCCGGAAGGGCCGAGACCGTCCATCTGCTTAAGTCCACCATAACGGCTTCCCATTCCTGCAGCGAGGACCAAAAGAGTAGGTTTCATTAATTGTTAAAGTTATTAGTGAACTGCAAAAATAAGTAAATTTTATATACTTTTGTGCTAGGTTATGCGCAATTTGAAAGACATATGGAAACGCAGTACGGAGAAAGGTGATTCCGAGCAGAATTCCTTCGTGAAATATGCTATAATATCATTCTCCGTAGTGTTCATCGTAATGTGTTTCCTTACACGCGACAATATGGTCCGCTGGGCAAGGGCCGGTATCGAAATCAGCCGCCAGAACCATAGGATAGAGAGTCTTATGAAGGAAATCGAAGCGATGGACAAGGAAATCCGCAGTCTCAAGGAAAATCCGGACTCGCTCGAACTCTTCGCACGCGAAAAATTCCAGTTCGCAGAACCGGGCGACGACGTCTATCTGATTGACGAGTAAGCTACAGCAGAATCAGCAGAATTGAGGCGGCGAAATAGAACTGCAGTCTGATACGGCCGTTCCTGCGCCTTGCCATCATATCATCAAGGGCCGATGTCGGGTCCATTTTTCTCAACTGTTCCTCATCAGGCAATTTTCCCGCAGGATATTTGTCTATGATTATTCCGTCCTCTACGCGGACGACTCCACCGTTGCTTCTGGAAAGGGTGATGAGCGTCTTGTAGTCCATATCGCTGAGGACCATCACCTTGAATCCCATATCCTCGGCCACTTCCTGGAAATCGGCCAGTCTCTGGAAATAATCTCCCCTGAGAGCGAGAGGATCGTAGAAATCGACGAGCATATACCTGCCTTCTGAGAGTTCAGGCATACCGAGGTCGAACGAAGCGCGTCCATCCGATGCCGTTTCCACTTCCGTACGGACGAATGTCCAGGTGGAATCAGGAAGGGCGTCCAGGCTGAAAGCCTTCTCCTCCCCGTCTTTCGAATAGATGATCGTAGCTGAGAAATCATTCTCGGAAATGGTTTCTTCCTTCACTATTTCCTTTCCGATGGCGAAATCAGTGAACTCCACAAGGGGAACATTGGAAAGCGACCATATTCCAAGCCAGGCCGAGAGAATTGTCGCAAAGCAGAAGGCGCCAAGCCTCTGCGGCTTCATCCTGCGGTTCTTGCCGAGCGGGACGAAGGCCAGCAGGCAAAGGATCAGCAGGACGATGTTTTTCAGGAAAGTCTGGAGATTCGAGAGGTGCACGGCCTCGCCGAAGCAGCCGCAATCCATTGGAGGATTGGCGATTGCGAGAATGAGAGTGATTACGGTAAAAAAGCCGGTGAGGGTAAAGGCGAAGATGGACGCCACCCTCCTGAAAACTCCGAAGAGAAGGGCCGCACCGCAGATGCATTCTGCGAACGCGAAAATCAGGGCTATCGGCTTGGCTGCAAATGACAGAAACGAAATGTGCAGGAAGGAGAGATAGTCCTTCACGACGAGACCTGCACCGACAGGATCCACGAGCTTGAGGGAGCCAGCCACGAAAAAGACCAGTCCCACGATAATCGCAGAAATTCTGCGCAGTTTCATCGCAACTTCCGTCATAAAGCCTTGTCCACGACTGTCCTGACCTTGCTGAAAGTCTCATCCGGAGGGAGCATTTCTCCGAATTCGTCGGAGCAGTCTATCCTGATGAACTTAGGATCCAGGGCCGCCTGCTTCTGGTAGATCGAGCGGACTTTCTTCTGGAATTCAATATTGGCCTCGTGGATGTCCTGGCCGCCTTCAAGATAATTACGGTCGGCTCCGGCGCGGTGCTCATTGAGTTTCTTCTCCACGAAACTGATAGGGACGTCCAGGAAGATGTTCAAATCCGGCTTCGGAACACCGAACTCTCCGTATTCCGTATTGAAGATCCAGTTTCTGAGGTCCTCGGCCTCTTTTTCATCCTTCAGTTTGGCACACTGGTATGCGATGTTGGAATAGACGTATCTGTCCAGGAGGATGTTGCCTCCCTCATCCAGGACCTTGCGCATTTCCGCAGCGGCGGCACGGCGGTCCTCAGCGAAAAGCAGGGCCACCAGCTGAGGGTGCACGGTTTCGTTCGTTCCGAAATCTCCTCTGAGAAAACGGCTTATGAGGTCACCATAGACGGGAGCCTCGTATCTTGGGAAATGAATGTATGTGAGATTTCCGGTCTTCTCTTCGAGATAGGCCTTCAACTTTTTCACCTGGGTGGATTTTCCTGCTCCGTCCAGGCCTTCAAGTACTATAAGCATTATGTCGGGTGTTTCCACAAAGATATCCTTTTTTTCTCTACTTTTGCACTGCTATGGGAACTCAGAAAAAGATAACTCTTATGGGAATCGTCAACCTCACCGACAATTCCTACATCAAGGACAGCCGATGCCTGGAGGCAGACGGTTCTGTCAATATTGGGAAAGTCCTGCAGAAATGCAGGGAACACCTGGATGCCGGGGCCGGAATACTCGACATAGGAGCCTGCTCCACGGGGCCTGGAAAGGAGGCCGTAGGAGCAGATGAAGAATGGAGACGCCTCGAACCTGCCCTCAGGGCCATCAGGGAAGAATTCCCGGAGGTCTGCATCTCAATCGACACCTACTGGTCTTCAGTCGTCGAGAAAACTTTCAGCCTCATCGGCCCGTTCATAGTCAATGACATAAGCGCCGGAGAGGCTGACCCTGAAATGCTTGCGACAGCCGGCAGGCTCGGACTCACCTATGTGGCTATGCATATGCGCGGCGACAGTATGAATATGCAGACGCTCACCGACTATCCGGAAGGAATCGTGAAGGCCGTGAAAGACTATTTTTCCGACTTTGCCCGAAAGGCTGAGGAGGCTGGGATAAAGGATTGGATACTTGACCCCGGCTTCGGATTCGCAAAGACGGTGGACCAGAATTACGAGCTGTTCAGGGCTCTCGGAGATTTCCAGGCCTTCGGCAAACCCGTACTTGTCGGAATATCAAGGAAAAGTATGATCTACAGGCTCTTCGGCATCACTCCGGAGGAGGCTCTCCCGGCAACCCAGGCCCTGCATCTCTCGGCCCTGGAGAAGGGTGCGGAAATTCTTCGCGTCCACGACACTGCGGAAGCGGCTCGTACTGTTGAACTTTACCGACGGATTTGTTAAATTTGCAGCTCTTTAAAATATATAGTTAAATGTCAACATTGGAAGAAATCCAGCCTTCTCAGGCTCTCCTCGCAGTATCGCCGGTTGACGGCCGCTACGCAGGAAAGACCGCATCACTCAAACCTTATTTCAGTGAATACGCTCTTATCAAGTACAGAGTAAGAGTAGAAATCGAATATTTCATCGCTCTCTGCGAGATTCCTCTCCCGCAGCTTGCCGATTTCGACAAGTCTCTGTTCCCGAAGCTCCGCGCAATCTATGAGGACCTCACGCCGGAGACAGCCCAGGAGGTAAAAGACATCGAAAAGATCACCAACCACGACGTCAAGGCCGTGGAATATTTCATAAAGAACCACTTCAAGGAGCTCGGCATCACCAAATGGCAGGAGTTCGTCCACTTCGGACTCACGTCCCAGGACATCAACAACACCGCTCAGCCGCTGATGCTCAAGGAAGCCCTTGCGAATGTGTATATGCCGGCCCTGAACGAGGTAGTCGGCATTCTCGAGAATATGGCCCAGGAATGGAAGGACATCCCTATGCTCGCGAAGACTCACGGCCAGCCTGCATCCCCTACACGCGTAGGCAAGGAATTCCAGGTTTACGTAGTCCGTCTCAAGGAGCAGATCCGCCAGTTCGAAGGCCTCACCTATCCGGCCAAGTTCGGAGGAGCCACGGGAAATATGAACGCCCACAAGGTCGCCTTCCCTCAGTACGACTGGATTGAGTTCGGCAACAAGTTCGTAGCCGGCCTCGGACTTCAGAGAAGCTTCCCTACCACCCAGATCGAGCATTACGACAACCTCGCGGCCATCTTCGACTGCATCCGCAGGATCAACACGATCCTCATCGACCTCAGCCGCGACATCTGGACATACATCTCAATGGAATACTTCAAGCAGAAGGTCGTAAAGGGAGAAGTAGGTTCTTCAGCAATGCCTCACAAGGTCAATCCTATCGACTTCGAGAACGCTGAAGGCAACTTCGGAATGGCAAACGCCATCCTCACCTTCCTTTCGATGAAGCTTCCTATATCCCGTCTCCAGAGAGACCTCACCGACTCCACCGTACAGCGCAACGTCGGAGTTCCTCTCGCCCACGGACTCATCTCCCTCGCATCCCTCAAGAAGGGACTCGGCAAGCTCATCCTCAACGAGACCGCAATCCACGCAGACCTCGAGAAGAACTGGGCAGTAGTGGCAGAGCCTCTGCAGACCATCCTCAGAAGGGAGAATTATCCTAATCCTTACGAAACTCTCAAGGCCCTGACCAGAACTGGTTCAGCAATCAGCGCCGAGACCATCGCCCAGTTCATCGACGGACTCGACGTAGCCGAGAGCGTAAAGGAAGAAATGCGCGCAATCACACCTTGGTCTTACACAGGATTCTAAAATAATGGAACTCAACAACGCATATTGCTCGGACAAGTACCAGTACACAATGGGAAAATCCTTCTACGAGACCGGCCGCAAGGACAGAATCGCAGTTTTCAACCTCTTTTACAGGGTTGCACCGGAAAACAACAACTGGGCTGTAGTCAGCGGAACCGACGAGGTCATCGAAATGATCGGGGCCCTCGGAACCGAGCCGGAGGAATTCTATGAGAAATTCCTTCCGGGAGACGATTACGCCGACTTCCGCAAGTATCTCGCGACGATGAAATTCACCGGCAGCGTATATGCAATGCGCGAAGGAGAGATTGTCTTTCCAAACGAGCCTATCGTAACGGTAGTGGCTCCGATCATCGAGGCTCAGGTCCTCGAGACCCCTATGCTCTGCATAATGAACCACCAGATGGCCGTTGCGACAAAGGCTTCGAGAGTCTGCCGCGCCACCGACCGTCCAGTAAGCGAGTTCGGTTCACGCAGGGCCCACGGTCCCTGGGCAGCCACCTTCGGAGCGAAGGCCGCGATCATCGCAGGCTGCGCCAGCTCATCGAACATCCTCACCGGAGTGCTCAACGGAGTACCTTCGACGGGAACGATGGCACACAGTTTCGTAACCTCGTACGGAAGCAATGTCGAGGGAGAGCACCACGCCTTCACCGACTACATAAAGACACATATGGGCGAGAATCTCATTCTCCTCATAGACACATACGACACCCTTCACTGCGGTGTGCTCAACGCCATCCGCTCCTTCAGGGAATGCGGAATCGACGACAACTACAAATACGGCTACGGCATCCGCCTCGACAGCGGTGACCTCGCCTACCTCAGCATCAAGGTCAGGAAGATCCTCGACGAGCACGGAATGAAGAACTGCAAGATTTTTGCGACCAATTCTCTCGACGAGTACCTCATCTCAGACCTCGAGCGCCAGGGTGCGAAGATCGACTCATACGGAGTGGGAGATGCCATCGCAACGAGCAAGGCAGCACCTTGTTTCGGCAATGTGTACAAGCTCGTGCAGATTGACGGAGAGCCTGTTCTCAAACGCTCAGAAGACCTGATCAAGCTCATCAACCCTGGTTTCCAGGTAACCTGGAGAATCTCTGTGAACGATCCTGACAACGGAGAGTGCTATGAGGCCGACGTGACCTGTCTTCGCGGAGACGCTACCGACAAGAAAATCAGTATGGGCAGGAACTTCACGATCTACGACGAGATAGACCGCTACAAGTTCAAGAGCTTCGAGAAGGGGAAATACACGGCAAGGCAGCTTCAGGCCGAGGTCATAAAGGACGGAAAAAGAGTGGCTCCGCAGCACACCCTTCCTGAGAAGAAGGCGTTCTACGAGGATACACTCCACCACTTCAGCCCGTCGGAAAGACGACTCATCAACCCTCACTACTTCAAGGTTGATATTTCGGACAACCTCCGCGACCTCAAGCTGAAGATGCTCGACAAGCTGAACAAGGAAATCGAAAAGTTCAAGATAGACTAATATGAAAGACGCCGCACTCGTAGTCGTGGACAGGCTTCACGATTCAACACAGACACTGAAATTCATAGACAAGGTCACGGCGGACACCGATTCCAAGGACGAAATCGGCATCCACAACACCTTCCCTATCCTCTTCCTCTGCAAAGGAGGTCTCAGGATGGAAAAGGAGCTGATGTCTCACGCGAAAGAGGAGCTGACCTTCACCGACGGAGTGAACCCTGCCGGCCAGGGTCTGGTGGAAGTACTTGAGCTGATGGACATAACGAATGTATATATCAGCGGTGCGGATAGCGGAGAGCTCGAGGGAGAGCTCAGGAAAGCAGGCTTCAACGTAAACACATTAGACTAACCGACAATGGAAGAATTAAAGAAATTATTCAAGGAATATACAGGACGCGAAGCTGATGAGGTGAACGAACTCACCTCGTCCGGCAGCAACAGACGATACTACCGCCTCAAGGGAGGCTCAATCAGCATCATCGGCTGCGTCGGCACGAGCATAGAGGAAAACGAAGCCTTCATTTCCATAGCCAAGCATTTCCACGACAAAGGAATCAACGTACCTAAGGTGTTCGCAGTCAGCGAAGACCGCAAGGCATACATACAGGAAGACCTCGGTGACGAGCAGCTCTACGTAGCCCTCACACCCGGCCGCGAAAGCGGAGACTACAGCATCTTCGAGCGCAACCTCCTCAACAAGACGATGGCTATGCTGCCGAAGATTCAGTTCAAGGGCGGAGACGGCCTCGACTTCAGCAAATGCTATCCGGAGCCGGCGTTCAACGCCAGGATGGTGGAGTTCGACCTCAACTACTTCAAGTACTGTTTCCTCAAGGCTACAGGCTGCGAATTCCACGAGGTAAGACTCCAGGACGACTTCGACAAACTGCGTGACGACCTCACCCAGGATATGGGCGAGACCTTTATGTACCGCGATTTCCAGGCCCGCAATGTGATGATCAAGGACGGCGAGCCATACTTCATCGACTTCCAGGGAGGACGCCGCGGTCCTATCTACTACGACGTAGCCTCATTCATCTGGCAGGCCAGGGCAAGATATTCGGAAGACCTCCGCGAAGAGCTCGTTTCAACCTACCTCCGTGCCCTCAAGGGCTATATGGAAGTGGACGAGGCCGAGTTCCGCAAGAAGCTCCGTCTCTTCGTTCTCTTCCGCACCCTCCAGGTTCTCGGAGCCTATGGTTTCCGCGGATACTTCGAGAAGAAGCCTCACTTCCTTGCGAGCGTACCTTACGCACTCAGCAACCTCAGAAAGCTGCTTCAGACTCCTTTCGAGGAGTACCCATACCTCAACGAGGTGCTCACCCGCCTGGCAAATATGCCTGAATTCTACGAGACCGTGGAAGACCGCAGGCTCGAAGTCAGAATCTACAGTTTCGCCTACAAGAAGGGCATTCCGGTAGATACGACAGGTAACGGCGGAGGCTATGTCTTCGACTGCCGCGCCATCAACAATCCTGGCAAATACGAGCACTACCGCCAGTTCACGGGAAGAGACCAGGAGGTCATCAAATTCCTCGAGGACGACGGAGAGGTCGTGCCATTCCTCGAGAATGTGTACAGTCTTGTGGACGCACACGTCAAGAGATTCATAGAGCGCAAGTTCACCAACCTCCAGGTCTGCTTCGGCTGCACCGGAGGCCAGCACAGAAGCGTATATTGTGCCGAACACCTTGCAGAGCATCTTGCCCGCAAGTTCGACATCAAGATCCGCATCATCCACAGGGAACAGGACATAGAGAGAATACTGTAAATGAAGGCAATGATTTTCGCGGCCGGCCTCGGAACGAGGCTCAAGCCAATAACCGACACCCTGCCGAAGGCCCTCGTACCGGTCTGCGGCAAGCCTCTTCTTGCCCACGTGGTAGGAATGCTCAAAGATGCCGGATTCAGCGAAATCGTGATCAATGTCCACCACTTCGCCGACAAGATCAAGGAGTATGTCCACGAGCAGGACAACTTCGGGATTGACCTCAAGATTTCCGAAGAGAAGGAAATGCTGCTCGAGACCGGCGGAGGCATCCAGAATGCAAAGGACCTCCTTCTGCCCACAGACAGGATCTTCGTCCACAACGTGGACATCATAGACAACCTCGACATCAGGAAATTCCTCGCCGACACCCGTCCTGACTCGCTCAGCACGGTTCTCGTCAGCGAAAGAAAGACCCAGCGCTATTTCCTCTTCGACGATGACAGCAGGCTCGTGGGCTGGACCAACATAGCTACCGGAGAAGTGAGAAGCCCCTACGAGGGCCTCAACCCGGACAATTACAGAAAACTCGCATTCGCGGGAATCCACAATATGAGGGCGGACATCTTCGACGCCTTCGAAGATATGGGCTTCAGCGGAAAATTCGGAATAACCGATTTCTATATAGCCGCCTGCAAGAAATATCCGATCTACGGAATCGTTCCGCAGGATCTGAAGATGGTCGACGTCGGAAAGATTGAGTCTCTTGCGGAAGCTGAAAAAATAGTACAGGAACTGATATGAACCCAACCTTTCTCGACGACTTGAACAGCCGCCAGAGAGAGGCGGTTGAATCCACTGAAGGACGCATCCGCGTAGTAGCCGGAGCAGGCACAGGCAAGACCAAGGCCCTGACCTACCGCTACGCCTATCTCGTCAATGTCCTCGGAATAGATCCGGCGAACATACTCTGCCTCACCTTCACGAACAAGGCGGCCGCCGAGATGCGCCAGAGGATAGCCCTTATGGTGCACAGCGGAGACTACAACGACTTCGTCTGCACCATCCACGGATTCTGCGTCAAATTCCTGCGCAAGGAAATCTACCGCATAGGATACCCGAAGAATTTCACCATTCTCGACGAGGAGGATGCCAAGGGACTCGCCAAGCAGAGTATGGACGAGCTGGGCATAAAAAGGACCGAAAAGACGGTCAAGACCTTCCTCGAAGGAATCGGAGCCGAAAAGGCCCTCGGCGACTATATCACAACCTATATGCTTCCGGGAGCGAAGGTCACCGACGAGATGAAGAAGTCGAATTTCGCCAACTACATCTCCCGTCAGGTAAAGCTCTACGCCCTCGATTTCGACGACATCACCAATGTCACCTCATACATTCTCGACCGTTTCGACGACGCCAGGGAAAAATGGCAGAACGA
>JAILCZ010000028.1 GCA_024689985.1 Bacteroidales bacterium
ACTAGAAATTCTGGAATTCCGCGATTGCAGCCTTCTGCAGTTCGCGGAATTCTTTTGATGTACTCATCTTGGCGTAGGCTGCGCTGGCTGCAATTATCGCAGCCTGGATGTCGCTCTGGTAATGATAGCCTACGATGGTGCGGCTCTCGCAGATTTCGAGGCCGACCCTGAGGATGTCTTCCTGGTGTTCAGGATCGACGGAAATGAGGGCTAAGGCAATGGCCCAGGCTCTTACCGAATGGCCTGAAGGGTAGGAGGTGAAATCATTCTCATCCTCGTCTTCAGGGATAGGTGTGCCTTCCTTGAAATATTGATATGGCCTCTGTCTTGAGAAATAATGCTTGGTACTCTCGATGCTGAAGCGGGCGTTGCGGTATGTGGTCTGAATGTATTCAGCGAGAACAGGACAATTGTCCGGGTTGATTCTGTGGCTCATAACGTCGCCGAAACGCTTCATATAGTATTTTACGGAAATCTTTGCATCTTGTACGGCAACGGTTCCACGGTAGGTGTCACGGAGCTTTTTGCCATTCTCATATACGAGGGAATCGAGGAAGAATCCAGGCGTGCCGTTTTGGGGAGGCTGCGGAAGGTACTTTTCCGCTTTCGGCATATTCTCGATCGCGATGATTCTGTCAGTCTGCGCGTAAAGACTGAATGTGGTTGATAAAATGGTGATTATAAGGGCTATAAGCTCGTATTTGCGCATAAATTCTATTTTTAAGTGCTGACAAATATAGTCATTTAATGAATCATCGCAATAGAGTAAATTTTAGTACATTTGTTTCGATATGACAGAAGAAAAGAAATTATACCCAATGAGGTTTGTCCCGACTGCTTCCAAGCAGGAGTGGGGCAGTGATACTATAATGCTCGGAGACCTGGGCTATGTGGATTCAACCGTGGACAACGGATGGCTCGGAGGCAACACCATCAACGAAATTATGGATATGTTCATGGACCGTGTGACTGGAGAGAATGCCTTCGCCTACTATGGACGCCAGTTTCCGGTGATGCTCAGTCAGTTGGACATAAAGGGGGACTATCCTGTCCTGGTGTGTCCGGACGACAAAGTGGCCGAACAGCGATATGATGCTCTCGGCAAGGCCAAGCTTTGGTATGTCGTCGATGCAAAGGCTGATGCGGTCCTGTATGTGGGTTTCGAGGATGACGTAGAGGCAAAGGATCTCTACGAGGCGGCCCAGAACGGTTCGGTGAAAAAACTTATGCACAAGATTCCAGCCAGGAAGGGGGAGATGGTGTTCATCGCTCCTGGGGTGGTGCATTCTGCTACAGGCGAGGTCGTCCTTGCTGAAGTCGCCGAATCTTCAGGTCTGGATATCAATGTGGCTGAAGACCTCGTCGAGGCCCTCGATTTCGTCGAACTCGGACCTTACAAGGAGGCAAAGGGCAGCGAATTCAGAGTTGAGAAGGTAAGTCTCAGGAATCCGGTCCGCATCGCGGGCAATGAGTCCGATTATTTCGTCGCCTACCTCTGCGTATCCGGCAGGGCGGCCGTCGAGGTGAAAAATGAAGAGACGGGCAATGCCGAAGCCTATTCATTCGGCGAAGGCAGCGCTGTCGTCATCCCTGCCGAGGTCAGTGACTATGCCCTCGTGCCTGAAAAAGAGAATACATTCCTCATTGAAGTCACTGTTCCGGAGTATATACAGGAGGATGAGTATATAAATCCGGATGTGGCTCCTACACTTCCTGGAGAAGAATAGTATGTCCAGAATAGACAAATATCTCTGGGCAATCCGTGCCTTCAAGACCAGGACTGACGCTGCAGATGCCTGCAAGGGCGGCAAGGTCAGGATAAACGGTGATTCTGCCAAGCCTTCCAAGGAATTGAGGATAGGTGATGTGATAACTGTCCGCAAGGGGGCCGTGCAGTACACTTACAAGGTCCTGGAATTCCTGGACAATCGCGTCGGTGCGGCACTTGTGCCGAATTACGCCGAGAATCTCACCCCTCAGGAGGAACTTGACAAGCTCAAGGCTCCAGTGGAAACATTCTTCGTAAAGAGGGACAGGGGCCTCGGCCGTCCTACCAAAAAGGACAGGAGGGCTCTCGACGGCCTCTACGAAATGCTTGAAGAAGATTTCTGATAACACATAAAACTGGTATAAATTGTCTGACACTAAACCTTATCTTCGTCAGGCGGCTGAATATTTCTATGGGAAAAAGGATATTTCCCACAGCTGCCTCATTTTCCCTAACAGGCGCTCTATGGTGTTCTTCCAGAATTATTTCTGCGACCTGGTCAGGAATGACAAGCAGGCAGAACCGATGAGGATGCCACAGATGTACACCGTCAATGATTTCTTCTATCATATATATGATATGGAGGTCACGGACAAGGTGTCGCTTCTGCTTACCCTTTATGACTGCTATTGCAAGCTGGTGAAGAATCCGGAACCGCTGGATGAGTTCGTGTTCTGGGGAGATGTGATTCTCTCCGATTTCGATGATGTGGACAAGTATCTCATCGATCCTGAGAAACTTTTCAGGAATGTCGCCGAGTTCAAGGGGATGGAGGACGATTTTTCATACCTTACGGAGACTCAGAAGACGGCGATCCGGAATTTTCTCGGTCATTTCAAGACTGAAGGAGACATAAAGAGCCGCTTCCTGAAGATATGGGACATTCTGCTCCCTCTGTACAATGATTTCAACTCCGTGCTGAAGGAGCAGGGGGATGCTTACGAGGGAATGGTTTACAGAAGTCTGGCAAAGCCTCTCAGGGACAGGACCGTATCTGTTGCCGACATTCTCGGCAAGGCGTTCCCGAGGGTGAACTTTTATGGTTTCATCGGCCTCAATGTGCTCAACGAGTGCGAAAGGACGGTGATGCTCAGGATGAAGGAAGCCGGAATCGCAGAGTTCAGCTGGGATTATTCCGGAAATATGATAAAGGATCCGCACAACCGTTCGTCTCTGTTTATGAGCCGGAATGTGGAGACCTTCCCGCAGGCGTTCACGCCAGATCCTGATGGACTTGTGGATCCGGTGTTCAATGTGGTCTCAGTGCCGTCTTCAGTCGGCCAGGTGAAGATGCTTCCGACCATTCTCGGAAAATTCGGACAGGAAAATGACACGACTGCCATCATCCTTCCGGACGAGAGCCTCTTGTCCGAACTTCTCAATACCATCCCTGACAGTATCGCGGACGTGAACGTGACGATGGGTTATCCGATGTCCGGCAGCGCCATCTATGCCCTTGTCAATTCGGCTCTTCAGCTCCAGATGACGGCCAGGCAGAGGGCTGACGGCATATATTTCCATCACGCGCACGTGAAGACCATTCTTTCCAATACGGTGTTCCGCAAGGCGGCATCCGTACAGGACGGAGGTTCTTCTTATCTGATGATTACTGAGAAGATCAAGGCGGATGGCCTGTATTATATTCCAGAGGAGAACCTGAAAGGCAACGACCTCTTCGAAGCGGTTTTCCACAAGGCCGAAGTCGGCGACTGCGACTATCTGAACGACATCATCAGCAGCGTGGCTCCGAAGCTTGGCACGGCAGACACGATGAAATTCGAGGCCGAGTTCGCGAAAAAGCTTTATTCTTCAGTATCGATGCTGAAATCAAAGAAGCTGGACATACTGCCGGCGACTTTCATCCGTCTTCTCCAGCAGCTCTGCTCGTCGATGACGGTGCCGTTCCACGGTGAACCGCTTGTCGGTCTTCAGGTTATGGGGCCTCTTGAGACCCGAGCCCTTGATTTCGACAATATGGTGATTCTCAGTGCTAATGACGGGGTGTTCCCGCGCAGGAGCATCAGCTCCTCGTTCATTCCGCCGGAACTGCGCAAGGGCTTTGAACTGCCGACTTACGAGCTTCAGGACGCTGTCTGGGCTTATTATTTCTATAGGATGATCTGCCGGGCGAAGAATGTCTGGATGCTATATGATTCCAGGACGGAAGGCGTGCGTTCGGGTGAGGAAAGCCGTTACATCAAGCAGCTCGAATATCATTTCGGAAAGCCTGTCAACCGATTCTATACTTCGTCGAAAGCCGGAGCCGTTCCTGTGGAACCTGATATACAGAAGACCCAGGCACACGTAGATATAATCCGTAAAGCCAGCCTGTCCGCCAGTGCGATCAAGAATTACCTTGACTGCAAGGTCAAGTTCTATTACCAGACCGTCGAAGGCCTCAGACCTGAGGAAGATGTCGTGGCTGACCTTGATGCCGGTATGCTGGGAAATGTTTTCCACCATACGATGCAGGCCCTCTATCTTGGACCGGAGGCTATGAATCCGGATTTCGAGATGACGGACGTGAACATCGGAAGCATTCCTCATCTGAAGGAAATCGACAGGAATTATCTTAAGGGATGGCTGAAAGACCAGAAGGGCATAAAGGCCCGAGTCAGGACCCTCATCAAGGCTGAACTCAAGGCTCAGGAGGTGGCGGGACGAAATCTCGTCGTGGAAGACGTGATCTGCAAGTATGTCAACAAGACCCTTCAGAGGGACCTGGAACTGCTTGAGAATAAGAATCTCGCGTCATTCGAGGTCCTCGGCCTCGAGAAAAAATGCTCGATGGACTATCAGGGCTTCCATTTCATCGGTTATATCGACAGGCTCGACAGATTCGGAAATGAAGTCCGTGTCCTGGACTACAAGACGGGCAAGGTTGAGGCCGCTGATGAGAACATCACCGATGCCAATGCTGAGGCTATAGTCAAAAAGCTGTTCGGAGAAAGCAATTCGGGACGCCCGAAGATCGCCTTCCAGATTTTCCTCTACGATATGTTTATGAAGAAGGAAGGGTATGATTCCCTGGTGAATGTCATCTATTCTCCTTCAAATCTTTTCAAGGAGGCTCCGAGAGAAGTTCCTATGAGCGAGAAGTTCTATGAACTGACCGAGAAGAGTTTTGTGGGCCTTCTTGCTGAGCTCTCCAGCGTGGATGTCCCGTTCACGAGGACTACGGAGCCGAAGACCTGTGAATATTGTGATTTCAAAACCATCTGTGGCCGATGATAAAACTGATGAAAGCATCTGCCGGAACAGGTAAGACCTACAATCTGGCAAAGACATATCTCTCTCTTCTTTTCAAGAAGGATGAAAGCGGAAGGATGGATCCTTATGCCTACCGCCATATTCTTGCCGTGACCTTTACCAACAAGGCTACGGATGAGATGAAGAGCCGTATCCTCGATGAACTCCATATCCTCGCCACGAATCCGACTGGGTCGAAATATTACTCTTCTTTCGTACCGTCGGTATTTCCGGATGCGCCGTCGGTATCAAAGCAGGCTGGCGTCGTCCTGAGCAATCTCCTCCACGATTACGGAGCTTTCGCAATCAGTACTATCGACCGCTTTTTCCAGCAGACGCTGAAGGCTTTCTCCAGGGAAATCGGTCAGATGGCTTCGTATCAGATCGAGCTGGACAAGGATTCCCTAGTCAGGGAAAGCGTGGACAGGCTTCTGGACTCCCTTTCCGAGGAGACCCCGGAACTTCTTCAGTGGCTGAGCGACAGCGTGGCATCACAGCTTGAGGAAGGAAAACGCTACAATCTTGAGACTTCTCTCCAGGATATGGGCAAAAGGCTCAAATCCGAGCAGAGAAGGACTATGATAGAGCATTTCGGCATCGATGAGGACAAGGCTGTGTCAAGGGCTTCCCTCAAGAAGACGGAAGATGCCGTGAAGAAGATCATCAAGGATTTCCGGAAGGAAGTCTGTGATTCGGCAAAGGTCGTGACCGATGCTCTGGCATCAGCCGGAGTGGATCCGAAGGAAACTAACAGGGGATGGCTTGCAGCCGTGCTCAATTTCGACGGCAGTAGAGGCTGGCCGGACAAGATGCCTTCCGCATCTTTCCTTTCCAATGCGATGGATTTTGACAAATGGTTCAAAAAGGCCGACCAGAGCAGGTATGAATGCTATAGGAATGAGCTTTCAAGGCCGGTCAAGGCTTTCGCCGACCTGTTCCAGGGAGAGAAAATGAAGGCATACAATACCGCGATGATGCTCAGGAACCAGATTCACGATATGGGCATAGCCGCCGACCTCTTCAGGGAATTCAATGCCTTGCTGAAGGAAAAGAACGAGCTTTGCCTGGATGAGTCGAACACCCTCCTGAAAAACATCATCGACGGTTCCGACGCTCCTTTCATTTACGAGAAGACGGGTGTGCGTTTCGACCACTTCCTTCTCGATGAGTTCCAGGACACCTCGCGTGTGCAGTGGGATAATTTCCGTCCTCTTCTGGAAGAAAGCAATTCCCGTCAGAATGAAAATCTCATAGTAGGAGACATCAAGCAGAGCATCTACAGATGGAGGGGCTCTGACTGGAACCTTATGGCCAAGGATGTGCCTGAACAGTTCCCGGACGTGAAGGTTGAGACTCTCGGGGTCAATTTCCGAAGCCTCCCGAACATCGTGAAGTTCAATCACGAATTCTTCAGCTGGATTTCCCGTGCTCTGAAACTTGAGGATATCTATTCGGATGTCTCGGCTGAGGCCAACAAGAAGGGAGACGGCAGCGTCAGGGTAATCAAATTCGACTCGAATGCAACGGACGACGCTCAGCTTGGTGCCGTCGTTTCTGAAATCCGCAGGATTGTCGAGGCTGGAGCCGCCTTCTCCGACATAGCAGTTCTCGTCAGAAACAATGATGACGGAGTGGAAATTTCTTCCAGGTTGATTCAGGAAGGCATCCCGGTCATTTCAGACGAATCCCTCAAGGTGAAGAGTTCCTCGATAGTGAGGAGGATAACTGCTCTTATGGAGAGATCCGTCAAGCCTGAGGACAAGTTTGCCAGGTATGTGGCAGAACATCTCGGCGTAAGCGAGGTTCCGAAGGATTCGCTCTCTCTCGTGGACCTTGCCGAGGGTCTTGCCAGAGGACTGATGAAGACATATCCGGACTCATTCCGCAATGAGTCTTCTTATCTTATGGCCTTTATGGACCAGGTGGTGGATTATGTCAAGCTGAACGGCAATTCGCTTGCCGGTTTTCTGGAGAGGTGGAAGACCGCAGATCCGGCGATCGGCAGTCCTGCAGGTGCAGACGCTGTCAGGATTATGACGATACACAAGTCCAAAGGCCTGGAATTCCCTTATGTCATCTTCCCGCACGCGGAGAAAGTCTCGCTTTTCAAGAACACCCCGCTCTGGAGTCATCCGACCGAGGGCGCTCCGCTTTTCAAGGACCTCGATGACAATGTCTATGACGTGACTATGGGACAGTCTGCTGCGAATACCTATTTCTCCGAGTCCTATGCCAATGAGGTCGAACTCCAGAAGGTGGACAACATCAATGTATTCTATGTGGCCCTTACGAGGGCGATTCAGGGTATGACGATAATAACGTCCCTTCCCAAGACTCTTACAGGCAATGACTTCGGTCAGTTGCTCGTGAATTTCCTTGATGAGGACGGGGCAAATATCGGCTTCTCCGAGGAGACTGAGAACGTCTATGATATGGGCAGCCTGGACAAGAATGCGTTCGACAAGGCCGTGGAGGATAAGGACGAGGACATCAAGCCTATCGAATCGGATTATTCTTCATTCGAACTCGGAAACCGTCTGAGATGCGGCTCTGCATTCGAGGACTTCTTCGACGACAAGGGAAATACCGGATATTCCGCTTCAGGAAGACTCAAGGGTATCACTATGCACGAGATCCTGGCATCGGTAATACGCCCTTCAGACCTGGAAAAGGCCGTCTCTTCGAAGAAGAAGGCAGGACTTTTGAATGATGCCGAAGCTGAAGAGGTGCTTGCCCTCCTAAAGGACAGGATCAGTTCAGTCCAGAAACTGGGCTGGTTCCCGGATGACGCCGCCCTGGTCAGCAACGAGGAGTCCCTGGTGAGCGCGAACGGAGATGTATGTCGTCCTGACAGGGTGGTGTACGACGGAAAGGACGGCGTGACCATCATTGATTACAAATTCGGACAGCCGAAGCCGAGCCACAATAAACAGGTGGCGGAATATGCCTCTTTGTTCAGACAGATGGGCTATAAGAATGTAAAAACCGCCCTGTGGTATGTTATGGAGGAAAATATTATCTTTGCATAATATGGATTATAGAAACGAAAATATGACGGACGGAATGAATAACGGCCTGGATTACAATACGGAAAGAGAAAAGATGACGCTGCCTGAATACGGCCGCATCATTATGAATATGATTGATATGCTCAAGGAGATTCCTGACAGGGACAAGCGCTCCGAGCAGGCCAAGGCCGTAGTGAAGGCGATGGAAATCCTCAATCCTCAGGTACACACCCAGGAGAACTATGAGCAGAAGCTCTGGGACCATCTCTTCATCATCTCCAACTACGAGCTCGACATTGATGCTCCGTATCCTATGCCGGAACCGGAGCAGAGGCAGAGCCGCCCTCTCGTCATTCCTCTTCCAAAGACAAGGGTGAAGGCCAATCATTACGGCCGCAACATCGAGAGTATCATCGATCTCATCGCTTCTGAACCGGAAGGAGAGGAGAAGACGGCTATGATCCGTTCTCTCGCCATCTATATGCGTCAGCAGTATCTTATCTGGAACAAGGACAGCGTGGCTGATGAGACCATCTTCAATGACATCGAGAAGCTTTCAGACTACAGGATAAAGGTTCCTGAAGGAATCTTCCTTACCAGAATTGCAAGTGACGCCACATTCTCACGCCCTGGATTCAACATCAACCTCGGTGGCAACGGCGGCGGAAACAATAACAAGAATCGCGCAGGCAAGAAAAAGAATAACCGAAGGAGAAAATAAATGTTCGGATTCTGGAAAAATATGGATGAAGACAAGAAGGCCAGGCTCATTTTCGGGACTGGTCTTGCTGTTGCTGTGTTCACTTTGTTCACTTTGCTTTCAACAGTCTCTTATCTTTTCACCTGGAAGCAGGATATGAGCCTGCTCAATGATCCTGCAATGATGGACCAGGCTACTCAGGTGGCCAACTGGGCCGGAAAGCTGGGACTCAAATTCGCCCATTTCCTCGTTGCCGACCTCTTCGGTCTCGGCAGCATCGCCCTCGTAATCATCCTTGCCCTGGTATCGCACAGACTAATCACGAGGCAGAGGACATTCTCCACTCTCAAGACTTTCTTCGTAGTGGTCACCGGTACGGTGATCGCTTCATTCGCGCTTTCCTTCTTTTCCGGCATTGCAGGTCCTGACACCCTTTACGGCAACGGCCTCGGTGGTGGATGTGGCTCGGCTTTCGTGGCCTGGGCCCGCAATGTGATGGGCGGCGCAGTCACCTTTGGCTTGATCGTCGTACTGGCCATTCTCTGGCTTTTCTGTGTAAGCGAGAATTTCTCCCGCTGGGCTCTCAGGAAGAACGGAGAAGAGGAAGAATATGAGGAAGAAAGGGAGACAAGGGCAGAAAGAAGGGCCAGGAGAAAGGCTGAGCGCGAGGCTGAACGCCAGGCAGAACTGGTGCCGGAACCAGAACCAGAACCGGAACCGGAGCCGGAGCCTGCTCCCGCACATGTCATCCCTGCTGCACCTGTGGCGGCTTCTGCACCTGCGGTTTCCGCTGAATCAAAGGATACATCCCTCGTCGGCAACGCCGAAACCGGCGGTTTCGAGGTGATCAATGACGGCAGTCTTTCCACAGATGTCAAGGAGGAACTTCCCCGCATCGACATCAGGGCCGAACTCCCTAAATACGAATTTCCTAGCCTCGACATTCTCGATGACTACGCTTCTTCAAGAAGGGAGATTTCCACTGAGGAACTTACGCGCAATAACAATAAGATCCGCGCTACTCTTGCCAACTACAAGATTCAGATTGACGATGTCAAGGCCGTGGTAGGCCCTACGGTCACTCTCTATAAGGTCTATCCTGCGAAGGGCGTGAAGATTTCCGCCATCAAGAATCTTCAGGATGATATTGCAATGTACCTCCACGCCAAGGGCGTCCGCGTCGTGAATCTTCCGGATTCAGTCGGTATCGAGGTTGCGAACGACGTGCCTTCTACCGTGCCTCTCAAGGCTACTCTCAATGACGACGCCTTCAGGCATACCAAGGCTGAACTTCCGGTTGCAATCGGTTTCACCATCCAGCAGAAGGTAAAGGTGTTCGACCTGGCGGATGCTCCTCATCTTCTTGTCGCCGGTGCCACAAAGCAGGGTAAGTCCGTGGGACTCAACGTCATCGTTTCTTCCCTTCTCTATGCGAAGCATCCTTCCGAGCTGAAACTAGTGTTCATCGACCCTAAGATGGTCGAGTTCTCATCATACGCCAACCTTCTCAAGCATTACCTGGCAGTCCTGCCTTCAGCCTGCAACGAGCAGGATGAAATGGACCACGCCATCGTGAAGAAGCCGAAGGACGCAGAGCAGATTCTCCGATCCCTCTGTATCGAGATGGATGAGCGCTACGAACTTCTCAGCAAGGCTTTCGTAAACAACATTAAGCTCTACAACGATAAGTATAAGGACCGCCACCTCCTTCCTACGGATGGCCACCGTTTCCTTCCATACCTCGTCGTAGTCATCGATGAGTACGCCGACCTCACTATGTCCGTCGGTTCAGGCGGAGAGGCCCGCAATATCGCAAAGAGTATTACCCAGAGCATCATCCGTCTTGCACAGAAGGGTAGGGCAGCCGGTATCCACGTGATTCTTGCCACCCAGAGACCTTCGGTCGATGTAATCACCGGTCTCATCAAGACGAACTTCCCTACGAGAATCGCATTCCGTGTCGTATCCCGCGTGGATTCTCAGACCATCCTCGATTCTCCTGGAGCTGACAAGCTCATCGGCAAGGGTGATATGCTCTTCTATGCCGGAGTTGAGATGGAGCGTGTGCAGTGCGCCTTCATCAGCAACGACGAGATCAACAAGCTTACGCATTTCATCGGCAGTCAGAACACTTATCAGAAGTGCTACAACACGCCTTATTACCTTCCTGAGCCTGATCCTGCCACCGGCGAGGACGGTGAAGCCGGTATGATAGATATGAAAAACCTCGACGAAAGATTCGCCGAGGCTGCACGTCTGGTCGTTACGACCCAGAAGGGTTCTACATCTGACATCCAGCGCCGTCTCGGTATGGGTTATGCCAAGGCCGGACGCGTTATGGACCAGCTGGAGGCTGCAGGCATCGTCGGCCCTCAGGAGGGCTCGAAACCTCGTCAGGTTCTCATCGGCTCCCTTGATGAGCTTGAGTCTGTTCTCAAAGCCTTCACCGGAGGAGCCGAGTAGAATTATTCCTCCGTAAACAAATTTACGAGCTTGTCGCCTGAAGCTATCTTCGCGGCAAGCTTTTTTATGTCATCCGGCATCACGTTGTCGATGACGGCCTCGTAGTCGTAGTCGAAGTCTTCGCCATAGCGGAGATAGCTCATCGTCTGACGGAGCTGCATCCCGATGTTGTGGGCCGTCTTTTCCCTTACTTCGGCTTCGTGCTTGAGCAGGTACTTGACAGCGTCTGACATTTCCTCTGCGGTAGGACCGTTCTGGGCCATCTCACTGAGGATGGATTCTGCCTCTGCGGCGAGTTTGTCCCTCATCTCCGGCCTTGTCTCGAATGAGATGTTGGACTCCATCATCGTGAGGTCGTCTCCGTAGCTCTTCGACCTGAATGAGATCGTGTAGGTTCCGCCCATTTCCTCACGGATCTTAGCAAGGAGTCTTGCTGACATAATATGGTCGAGGATGGCGTAGGTTCCGTCGGTCTTCTTGCCAGGCTTTACTTTTATCTTCCAGTCGAAGCTTACGAAACTCTTCTGGGTGGCAGGTGCCTTGTAGGTCTTGTCGAGGATGGTTTCACCCTTGTATGCAGGAAGGTTAGGGAAGTATTTGCCCTTCTTTACCTTGTTGTTTCCCTCCAGGGATGCGAAATATTTCTCGACATATGATTTTACGGTTTCCTTGTCAAGGTCGCTGCAGATGAAGATTTCCATTGAAGAGTAATCTCCGTAGCTTCTGCGGAAGATGTCCTCTACAAGCTGCATATCCACAGCCTGTACCGCAGCGGAATCGATGTCATCTCTCCAGTAATCCTTGCTGTCGTAGCGGAGGGCTTCGTCTTCTTCATTGAAGAGCTCTGCGTTCTTTTTCTTGAGAGAAAGCTCGGAAAGGAAGGCATCCTTGTCCCTGGTGAGCTGGTTCTC
>JAILCZ010000059.1 GCA_024689985.1 Bacteroidales bacterium
CACTCCGTCCACTACGAAGAGAGGGGTTGCGGAAGCGTTGATGGAACCTGTTCCTCGGATTCTGATCGATGCTCCTTCACCAGGCTGTCCGCCTCCTGATGTGACCTGCACTCCAGGGGTGGTTCCTTCGAATGACTTGGATATGTTACCGACGGTACGCTTCTGGAGGACGTCTCCCTTGACTACGGCAGCGGATCCCGTGAAGGATTCCTTCTTTGCCGTACCGTAGGCTACGACGATGGTCTCGCTGAGCTGTTCGAATTCGTCCTTGAGGACGACATTGATTATAGCCCTGTTGTCCACGGCTACGGTTTCAGTTGAGAAACCGATTGCCGAGAATTCGAGCTGTCCGTCTGCTTCGACTTCAATCGTGTATTTTCCGTCAAAATCAGACGTTGTACCTGTGGTTGTCCCTTTTATGATAATGCCTGCTCCGATTACGGCTTCTCCGGATGCATCCTTTACGGATCCCGTCACCGTTATCTTCTGGGCGAAGGCGGCTGAACCTGCAATGAGTGTAGCCACCAAAACTATAAGTAATTTCTTCATATGCTATTTGGTGGTTATTTTGCCTGAGTTCTTTGTTGTTGTATCGCCTGTGGAGTTGGTCGCAGCGAAGCCGGCGATATAGCCGGTGCCGGAGTCAAGACCTGAGACGGTAATGTCAATATATCCATTTGCGTTGAGTTCTTGGATCTGGGCGTCAGTGAGGTCGGTTCCCTGTGTGAGGAAGAGATCGCGATACTGTGCTCTTGAATATGTGTTGTAGACGTCGTCGTAGTTTCCGTTGAAGAACTTTCCGCTGACGATGTCGATGCCGTCAGCGAGGTTCATCCTTATTATATATGACGAAGCCGTGGTGGATTTGAGAGCGTAGGTTATCCAGTTGTTCTCAGCCGTAGTCGTTCTGGTGGTGACTGAGTTGATTGCGAGGATCTGCTCGCCTGCGGTGTTGGTGGCGAGGGCGGCGAGGGTGTAGCTCGTACCTGGAGTCCTGTTTGTGTAACCTGCGTTGTATCCGGTTCCGTTTACTTTTTCAAGCTGACTATCGGATGCCGTGCTGCCGCTTATGATGGCATCCTTGATTTTGCCGAGGGCTTCCTCGTCGAGGTTCGTGCCGAACTGCTTGTAGAAGTTGCTCGTCGTATAGAGTGAGTAGTTGATGGCTACGACTCCGGTTCCCGTTCTTCTGAAGGCTACATATGTGGTAGGAGGGTAGCTTGTATTGACTCCGAGCATCATTGTCTGTTCGAACCAGTCTCCTTCGGATGCGTATTCAGGTCCGTCGGTGTCGAGGTCGGAAGGTGTCTTGATCTCGACTCTGGTTACATCGCCCACTATGTTTCCGGCGAGGTCCATCTGGAAGAGTGCCACGCTGTATGAGAGCGACTGGTAAACGCCTTCGACGATGTTGGCGGATCCAGACTTGAGAACTGAGGCATAAGCCGTCTCGCTGTCCTTTCCGCTGCTGATCAGGGCGTTCACCTTCGTGGTGATGTTTTCCTTGACTGCCGTGATGTATTCCTCTTCGCTGGTGTACTTGCCGTATTCTATCATTGGGATGATGTCGTACCAGTAGTACTGTCCGGAGTTAGCATAGACATTGAATGAAATACCGTCGCTGGTTGCAGTGAAGTTGCTGAAGTACATCTTCTCGGAACCGTCGTTGGTCGGGGTGAATGTGACTTCCGTCCATTCTGAATTCGTCCTTGAGGTTTCGTCCGAAGTGAGGGAACGTACCTTGAGAGTATATTCGCGGTCCGCAATCAGACCTGCGAAGGTAATGTAGGTCTTTTCCGTAGTTCCCGTCTCGTCGCCGAGGGTCCATTCATAGCCTGCGGCCTCAGGGACCACGCCCCAGGATGCGACCGTAATGTTGGTGCTGACGGTTCCGAGGACGACGTCAGGCATATCGAGGGCTGCGATTTCGGATGTGACTACTGTCACCGAAACTGAATTTGACTGAAGCCTTCCGCTCTCGGTGCGAGGGTTTGCGAGGATTTCGAAGACGTGTTCCGTTTCGGTCTCAAGACCGGTGAACACGATGTTCGTGTCGGTGGTCGTCAGGACTTCGCCTCCGTCGAGACTGTACTCGTAGTTGAGGGCGTCGGTCACTTTCTTCCAGTTCGCCGTGAATCCGTTCGTCTTTACGTCGATGATGCGGACGCCTGGGGCATCAACCTGTGAACCGGCTGCCTGCTCGTCCGGAACCTTGATCGTAGGTTCGTCCGATTCTTCCTTTCCGCAGGAAGAAAATGCAAGGATTCCTGCTGCCATAACAGCCAGGATGTAGATTTTTCTCGTTGTTTTCATACTATCTGACCGTTACGTTGATTGTTCTTTCCGTTGCCTTGGCATCTGAGACTTTCACCGTCGTCGTGCCTGCCTTGAGGCCCTTGAGGGTGAGCACACCCTGGCTGATGCTGGCTTTCACTATTGTCTTGTCCGCAACCATACTGTAATATGCATTGGTGCTGATGAAGTAGTCTGAGAGAGTGATGGTGGTGCTGCCTCCCGTGCTGAGAGTAACGTCAGGTATGACGACGTCCGCAATTTTCACGGTCTGGAGGAGTTTGTAGGTGTCGAGGGCTCCGAGTCCCATCTTTCCCACATATTCTTCCGTGCAATACTGGTTCACATCCTTGGTGCTGCTCAGAAGGGCCGCCTTGAGCATTTCAGGGGTGAGTCCTTTCTTGTGCTCTTCTCCCCAGTAGTAGCTGATGGCGAGGGCGAGGGCTCCGCTGACGTGAGGCGTAGCCATAGATGTTCCCTGCTTGTATCCATAGTCGCTGGAGTTGGTCTCGTCGTCGTTGATGTCGCAGGAGTAGATCTGGCCGTACGCACTGTTGTCGGTCGAGTTTCCTCCCGGAGCCGAGAGGCTTACCCAGGTTGCGTAGTTGGTGTATTTCGCAGGAGTTCCTCTCATACCGGTGGCTGCGACGGCGATTACGTTAGGGTCGCAGGAAGGGTAGTGGAGGAGGTCAGGGGTGGCGTCGTTGCCTGCCGAGCAGACTACGATTCCTCCCTTCATCGGACCTGTCTGGCTTCCGTCAGCTCCGACTCCGGCATATTTTACGAAGTATTTCACGGCGTCGGTGTATGAAGAGTAGGTTCCGAATTTCCAGGCCTCGAGGGAAATTGAGCCTGTGGAGTAGCCCCAGCTGTTCTGGCTGATGACCGCGCCGTTGTCGGCTGCATACTTCATTGCCCTGATCTTTCCGCTGGTTCCAGATCCGCTGGATCCGTTCTCGCTTGAGGAGAGAATCTGGAGCGACATAATCTTCACTCCGTCATTGTTTCCTGATCCTCCTGCGATGCCGCAGACTCCGATTCCGTTGTTGTTGACGGCCGAGATCGTGCCTGCGACGTGGGTTCCGTGAGACTTGCTGCTGCTTGAGGTGATGTTGTTGTCGTTGTCCACGAAGTTCCATCCGTAGATGTCGTCGATGTAGCCGTTTCCGTCATCGTCGATTCCGTTGTCAGGAATTTCGCCCTCGTTCACCCACATATTCGCGGCGAGGTCGTCGTGGTCGTACTTGACACCCTGGTCGAAGACTCCTACGATCACGTCAGGACTTCCGGTGCAGAGTTCCCAAGCCTTGTACACATTGGCGTCGGCTCCGGCCACGCTGGTCACGTTGCCGACGAGTCCGGTGTTGTTGAAGTCCCACTGACGCATCTGGTTGATGTATGGGTCGTTGAACGGAGATGAAGATGCAGTTCCGCTGGCGTTGACTACAGGTCCTGGAACGCTCTCGCATCCGTCTTCCTCGATTTCGAGGGAGCATTCTATGACGGCTATGCCTTCGCAGTTGCTCAGGAGCTCGGCCATCACGTCAGGTGCGATGTCATCTTCGTATTCTATGCAGAACCACTTGTCGAGCCCCTCTGCCTTGGTCCTTTCCTCGAATCTCGGATCCGGGGTGAAGAGCCTTTCGAAGTGTACTGTCTGGACTTCGTCAAGAGCATCTGCAATTTCGTCATTAAGTTCTCTGATGTCTCCTCCCGCGGCCTTGGTCACAGGAGTGGTATCCTTTACCTTGATTAGGATTTCTCCCTTGTAGGCATTCGGAGACACGTTGATCATCACCGGCCCTGAGTCCTCGGTGGTCTTGTCAATCGTAGGGGATTCGGTCGAGCAGGCACAGGCCAGCATCAGAAGCCCCGTCAGGGTTATATAGTGTCTTTTCATAAGTCTTATTCTGCTGTTATCTGACAATTCCTGGTAACGGTGTCACCTGCAAGGTTGGTCACCTGGAGGATGAACTGATAGTTAGTTCCCGCGGTGAGGCTGCCATAGTTGATGTTGAGTCCGGTTCCATTGATTGCTTCTACTCTTGCATCCGTAAGAGCCTTTCCGTTTGACTCAATATATGTCTCTATGAGGGCAGGAGTGTTCCTGTTGGTTCCTATCGTCGTGCAGACATATTTTCCGGATGCGACCGGCATATCGGTCGTGATCGTGAATGTTCCAGCTGACGTGCCTGAAATATGGATCCAGTCGTAGTCGTCAGAATTCGTGTCAATCGTGCTGCAGGCATATACCTTCTTGTCGGATTCAGTCGTTGCCATAACTGCGAGAACATAGGTCGTACCTTCTTCCCTGCTCTTGAAGTATGATGAATAGCTTCCGTTGTTGAGGCTGGTGATTCCGCTTGCAGCTACGGAGTTGCCGCTGGTCTCGAAATAGGTGGCGAGGCTGGTGACGATGGCTTCCTGCTCAGTACCGTGGGCCGCTTCGAAGTTGCTCAGCTTGTAGAGGGCATACTTGACTGCCGTGAAGTTCTCCGAGCCTTCCTTCGTGTATTTGAGAGTGAAGCTGTCCTTGTCGGTAAGGAACGTGCCGTTGGTGAAGCTGATGTATCTCAGCCAGGTAGATGCGCTGAAGATTGACTCGTCGGTAGAGAAGTTGTAGTTGCCAGGATTCTCTACGTGAGCCGATGTCTTGGTTTCGATGATCTTGATGTCTGATACGACCTGCTGTTCTTCTGTGTCGTATGCGAAGCCTACGCAGAGGTATGAGGTTCCGTGACAGATGCCTTCGGTGAAGGTCTGGGTCGTCGTGGCGCTCTTGAGGGCGTCGGTGCTGATCTCCGAGATGAGTTTTGAAAGAACTGCAGCGGAGTCTATCTGTGTGGCGTCATCTGCCTTGAGGTAGTTGCCCTTAGGAAGCACGCCCATATAGAATGTCTCCGCAGAGGTGATTGTCGCAGTGAATGTGACGCTCTTGTCGGTTGCTTCAGCATTGCTGAGGGACAGGGTAGAGCTGTTGTAATCCTTTACGGTGAAGGTGTTCTCCGCCCAGTCTGAATAGTAGAGCCTGCCGTCGTCAAGCTTGAGGACTGCACGAACCTTGAATGTGTGCTCGGAATCAGCGGCGAGACCTATATATGTAATGGCAGTAGCCGTGGTGTCTGCTGCTGTTTCGCTGTCGAGGGCATATTCATAATATGATGCGTCTTCAATTGCCGTCCATCCGAGGGTGGCTTTGAGCGTGGTAGCTTTCATAACGGAGATGACAGGAGTGCTGAGCTCAGGAGCGAGGGTCCTGAATTCTACCGTAGCCCAAGGGCTGGCAGCCCAGTCTTCGGATACATCCTCCGTAGGAACGGCCTTTACCTTGAATACGAAGGCAGAGTCCATAGGAAGTCCTGTCTTTTCAATTGATGTCTCTGTCGTGGTCACTTCATCCTCATCAGCCCACTTGTAGATGTATGAGCCGGCATTGTTGACTACAGCCCAGGCAATCTTGACGCCAGTTGTGGTGAGGTTGCTGACGGTGATTTCCGCCGTGTCAAGCTGCGGCTTGTCCAACGTCGTGAACGTGATTGAGTTGCTTGTCTTGGACTCCTTGAATTTGCTCTGGCTTGCAGGCACGGCCGTAACGCTTACCGTATAGGTCGTGGCCGGTTCAAGTCCGGTCAGCTTGATGGAGTTCTTGATCGTGATCTCCGGATTGTCATCGCCTGAGTAGTAAAGATTGTAGTATTCAGCGTTTTCCACTGAATCCCAGATCAGGCTTGCGGAGTTGTAACCGGTCTCATTCAGAGAGATTTCCGGGGCGTTGAGCTGGACTACTTCCGTAGTCTTCTCATCTTCTTCCTTGGAGCAGGACCAGGTTGTCGCCAGGGCCATCAGCACTATCGCTCCTCCAAGAAATGATTTCATCAAATTTTGTCCTTTCATTAAAGGGTTACTTAGTTAGAACTTATATTTCCGATTTAATTGCGAAAAATAATAAATAATTCTGGCATTTTGGGGGTCTAAAATAAATTTTTTCTAAATTTGAAAATCAGATATGTTCTAACCCTTATACCTATTATATGAATATTAAAAGTGATTTTCCGGTAAGACAGACATATGTCGCTCCGGATCTGGATTTCTTTGAGACGGAATCCGGAGAACTTTGTGTCATCGCTTCCGGAAACGGAACTCCTGGAGGTTACGACTCCGGTTCTGACATTGATTATGGTACATTTTAATCTGCAGCCTTATGAAAAACATTCTTAAAAGATTTTCACTGATTGCGGCTGCAGCAGCCGCTCTCATTCTGTCTTCCTGCTCAAAGGAAGAGATTCCAGGCAATGGAGGAGAAGGTGGCGAAGGAAATTTCACCGTCACTTTCGAAGGTTCATTTGCTACCAAGACTCTGTTTAGTGACAATACCATCTGCTGGGGCGCAGGAGACGAGTTGGTTTTCATGCAGGGAGCTACGGTTTCTGGTACGATGAAATACATATATAGTAAATCGACTCTCAGCAGGAATATGGCCACCATCAGGTCTACCTGCACCGGGTTCAATACTCCTGATGATGGTACTGAGGCAATGTATTTTTCTGTCTATCCTGCTTCCGCATATAAGGCCAGGATGTTGTCAGGTGGCATACTCTATCCGAGAATGGAGATTCCATCTACTCAGGCTCCGTCAGACACGACTTTCGATCCTGCGGCAGATATTCTCATTTCCAATTATATCGTATCTACGGAGAAGGAAACCTCATTCAAGCTTAATTACTACAGACTCCTGGCAATCGCCAAGATGAAGCTCAAAGGCCTTACGGCATCGGATTCGAAGGTCGATTCCGTCAAGATTTCAGCCGTCGCTTCAGGAAAATCCGTTCCTCTTGCCGGAAGCTATTACATGGACCTGGTCAACAGCCAGTTCTCGAGCATTATTAATAGCAATACATTCGATAGCAACGAGCTTAAGCTTGACTATACGGCACAGAACGTCAAGGCTTCAGGCGATGGATTCACCGCATACTTTCTCTGTAAGCCGTTCTCCCTTGCCGAGGGCGACAAACTCAGCATTACCGTCTATACTGCTGACGGAGTCTATTCGAAGCTGGTGTCTCCTGCAGCCGGACATACACTCGATTTCGTAGCTGACCAGGGTTCCGTCTTCACGGTCGATATGTCTTCTGCAAAGGCATACAATTCTTCAAGCATTACCGTGACGAACCTGTCGGCTACTGACAATACCGTTGAGTTCACCAATACTCTTACTGGTTCAGACAAGTATTATGCAGGAGCCCTTCCTCTCGCCAAATATTGGGATGCGACCACCAGTACGGTTGACGAGGCGTCACTTCGCGCTGATGCCCTTGCAATAATCAATGCGGCATCAGATCCTAGTACCCTTCTCCATTCGGAGTCCGGAACCCATAAGGTATCAGGTCTTTTGAATGAGACGACGTATCTCTGCTATGCTTTCGCGTACGATCAGGCTTGTGGAATTCTTTCTGACATTTCATATGATACCGTAACTACGAGTTCTCATATCGAGCATCCTTATTCACTTGCATTCAGTACGGATGCCTCCGTTATGACATTGGACAGCTACCTCAGATATGTTACATATACGAATGGTACTTTCGCTACGGACAAGGATGCCCTCACTCTTGGTTTTACCAATGTAGGAAGCGCTACGTTTACTGATATCAAGTATGTCCTTTACAAGTACAGTGATTTCACGAATACATATGGCGAGGACCAGGCTACAATCGTAAGCGGTCTCGAATCATACTTTGCTTCGAACGGAAAATCCCTGGGCTCGTCTTTCTGTACGGCGCTCAATTCCGGCAGCAACAGAATCGCGTTGAACAGTATCGAATCCGGAACTGACTATGTGGTCGCCGTAAGAGCCGAGGTAGAAGGCGGAGATTATGTCTATGCCTGCACTTCTATCCGTACTGCTACGGAAGATGAAGACTGGATTCATATTACCGGTACGTCTGCAGGCGTGTTTACGATTACATCCGACCTGCCTGTCGCTTCAGGAAAATATGCTTGTATCAGTATCAATAACACGAGGAATACTCCTTCGTTGATTGCCACATATATGGAAAGCGGAGGATCTGCGCTTTCCGATGCCAGAATTGCCAATATCAACAATGCTGGTCAGACGCTCAATTATGGTAGTTTGACAGCTGGTAACTTCTATCAGCTGATCGTCAAGCTCATCACCGTGAATGGAGATACCTCTGTAAGAAACTGTCTTATTCTGGCGGAATAGCCGGATTAAAGCAATACGGACTGAAGAGAAGCGAGTGCGAGACGAAAATCGCGCTCGCTTTTCATATATTCTTCCAGGGCATCGTAATACAGGTCGGATTCCACGATATAATCTATCATTGAAATTTCTCCCTTGGACATAGATTCCATAAGGATTTTTCTGTTGTCGGCATTCTCAAGTGCCTGACGGTAGTCTTCGGCGACGGCTTTGAGTCCGGAGGCGTTTTCGTAGTCGGAGAGAAGGCGGTTGTAGAAGTCCACTTCTTCTTTCTGCTTCCTGGATTCGGCGATTCTGACAGCCGCGTCTGCCTGTCGGATTCTATTGGTGTTCCTCCATAGCGGAATAGATATTCCCATAGAAACGCCTCTGAGCCCTGCATCAGCCGTTATTTCCGAGGTGTATCCTATGGTAAGGCTCGGAAGGGCAGCCCTTCTGTCAATTTTCTGGCTGACCTTGGAGGCGTCTATGCTTGCCTGTACATATTTTAGAACCGGATTCTTGTCGGCTGCGACAGCATACCAATCTTCGAAGCTGGAAGGAAGCGATTCGGAAATATCGTATGAGGTTGCATCCAGGCATATTTCCTTGCCTCCGCCAAGGCGGGAAAGTTCGGACAGTATTTTCCTCCGGTCAACATCTATTTTTGACATCTTACCCTTGACGGATGCCATATGCAGCCTGGCTTTCTTTGCTTCAAGAATGTCCGCTCCGCCAAGGTCCATCTTCTTCTCGGTCTTTGTCACAAGGTCTTCCGCATTGTGCAGATGGGCCTCAAGTTCCGAATAGAGCATATTGCAGTAGATGAGCTCGATGCAGAGGTTCTTAGCCTCCAGGAGAATGTTGAGCCTTTTCGCCTTGTATTTCAGGACTGACATCTCATCCTGTCTGGAAGCAAGGTCTTTTCTCATACCTGTAAGGGCCGGTATGTCGAAACTCTGGGATACTCCGAGATTCCTTCTGGTCTGGCTGCCCTGTCCCCAGAGGTAGGCCAGCTCGATTTCGGGGTCGGCCCAGAGGGCTGCCTCGCGGTTTTCGAGCTTTTCGAGTCCGAGCTGCTCGGACGCTATCCTGAGTTCCGGATTGTTTTCCTCTATCGTACGGAGGACATCCTGTACCTGCGCCTGAGCAGGCCCGTATATCAATGTCAGCAGCAAGGCTGACGCCATTATTCTGGTTCTCATATTTATTTTTCTCTTTTCCGGTTCGTAATCAGGTACATTATCGGAACTATGAATCCGTTGAGGATGGTGGAACTGAGGAGTCCTCCGAGGATGACCTTCGCCATAGGACTCTGGATCTCGTTGCCAGGAAGGTCTCCTCCGAGGGCGAGAGGCAGGAGGGCGAGTCCGGAGGTGATAGCTGTCATAAGAATAGGATTCAGCCTGTCGAGGGAGCCTTTAGTGACGGCATCCATAAGGCTCAGGCCTTCATCTCTCAAGGCATTGTACCTGTCCACGAGGAGCATTCCGTTTCGGGTCGCGATACCGAAGAGGGATATGAATCCGATGATGGCTGGAATGCTCATTATGCCTCCCGTGCACCAGATTGCCAGGACACCTCCGATGAGGGCGAGCGGCAGGTTGAGCAGGACGGTGAGCGTCTGGGTCGTGTTCCTGAATTCTCCGAAGAGGAGCATATAGATGATGATCAGCGAGAACAGGGAAATCAGGGCGATTGTCTTGGAAGCCCTCTCTTCGCTTTCGAACTGACCTCCGTATTCGATGTGATAGTCCTGCGGAAGTTCTATGTGTCCGTCAATCTCTTCCCTGATGGCGCTGACGGCCTTGGACAGTTCTCCTCCCGTGACATTCGCGGAGATGACCAGCTTGCGGCTGACGTTCTCGCGGTTGATCGTGTTCGGACCGGCGCTGGAAATGACATCGGCGACGCTTGAAAGAGGAACTTTCGTTCCGTCTGCGGCATCCAGGTCGATGTCCTTTATGAAATCGATGTTCCTTCTGCCGTCATCTGCGATTTTGAGGGTGAGGTCGAAGGAGCGGTTGCCTTCATAGACCTGGGATACCGGCATTCCTTCGAGCATCACGCTCACGGCTTCAGCAAATTCCGGCAGGGGGATTCCGTAGCGGGCGAGTACTTCCCGTCTCGGTACGATGTTCAGCTGAGGCCTTTCGACCTGCTGCTCCACATTTATGTCGGTAATTCCCGGCACATCAGAGATGGCGTCCTTTATGGCGTTTCCGAGGGAATACATTTTGTTCAGATCCGTTCCGAAGAGTTTGATTGCGATATTCGCCTTTGTTCCGGAAAGCATTTCGTCAATGCGGTGCGCTATTGGGCCGCCGATCTCTATGTTTACGCCAGGTATTACGTTAAGTCTCTCCCTTACTTCAGCCGTCAGCCGGGCACGGCTCTTGCCGCCGAGGACATATGGACATTCGAATTCGGAAGTGTTGACTCCGAAACTGTGTTCGTCCAGTTCGGCTCGTCCGGTCTTCCTGCCCACTGTCTGGATTTCAGGTATGCTGAGAAGAATTTCCTCCGCCTGTCTTCCCAGTATTTCGGATTCTTCCACGGAGATGCCCGGAAGCGAGCTCATCGCTATCGTGAACGAGCCCTCGTTGAAGGCCGGCAGAAAGCTTCTTCCGAGGTTGAAGAAGATGATGATGGCTGCAATGAGCAGGGCTCCAGTCATTGCCAGGATGGTCTTTTTCCATTCGATGGCTTTTTTCAGGGCCTTCCCGTAGATGGCTGCGAGCTTTGTGGTCAGCCACGGCTCTTTTCCTTCATCACCTTCATTTTTCAGAAGGTAGGAACTGAGGACCGGAGTGAGGGTGAGGGCCACGAAGGTGGAAGCGAAGAGGGCGATGACGAAGGTGATGCCAAGAGGCTTGAGCATCCTGCCTTCCATTCCTGAGAGGAAGAAGAGGGGGAGGAAACTGGCAACGATGATGAGGGTGGAGTTGAGCATTGGCATACGGACTTCCTTTGATGCCTCGAATACTGTTTCCAGTACAGTTCTCCTTTCGCCTTCCGGCTTCATCCGGTTCTGCTTCAGTCGCTTGAACACATTCTCAACATCTACGATGGAGTCGTCCACAAGCGAGCCTATGGCAATCGCTATTCCTCCCAGGCTCATAGTGTTGATGGTCAGTCCCATCAGCTTGATGCTGACGAGGGCCACCAGGATTGAGACCGGAATGGATACCAGGGAGATGACGGTCGTCCTCCAGTTCATCAGGAAGAGGAAGAGGACGATGATGACGAAGAATCCGCCTTCGAGAAGGGATTTCCTGACGTTGTCGATTGAACTCTGGATGAAGTCCGACTGCCTGAAGATTTTCGTGTCCATCTTTACGTCAGTTGGTAGAGTAGCGGAAATATCATCCAGGGATTTTTCAATCTCGGATGTCAGTTTAAGCGTGCTGACGTCTGGTTGCTTGGTCACGGTGAGAAGGACTGCGGGCTTGCCGTCATTGGATGCGAAACCGAGGCGGGGAGTCTTCGGACCAACTTTCACCTTTGCCACGTCGGAGACGAGGACGGGTACACCGCCGTTTTTCTTCACTACGGCCTTGCCGAGCTCTTCTATTTCGTTCGTGGAGAGGACTCCGCGTACTATGTATTCGTTGCCGTACTGGTAGAGGGTGCCGCCGGATGCGTTCGTGTTCATTCCCTTCACGGCATCGATGACTTCGTCAATCGAGACTCCGTGCTTTCTCATACGGCCTGTCTCAATCTGGATCTGGTATTCCTTAATGTCTCCTCCGATTACGGCTACCTGGGCTATTCCTCCGGTTGAGAGCAGGCGAGGGCGTATGTTCCAGTCGGCGATCGTCCTGAGGTCCTGGAGGGAAGTGCTGTCTGCCGTCAGTCCGATGATGAGTATTTCACCGAGGATCGAGGACTGTGGACCCAGGGTAGGCTGGCCGGCTCCTTCCGGGAGGTCGTCACCTATCATTGCGAGCTTTTCGCTGACGATCTGGCGGGCCTTGTAGATTTCCGTCCCCCAGTCGAATTCTATGTTCACTATGGAGAATCCGGTGGTGGAGGAACTGCGTACCCTGCGGACTCCGGTCGCTCCGTTCACGGCCGTCTCGACAGGGAAGGTCACGAGTCTTTCAACTTCTTCCGGAGCCATTCCTTCGGCCTCCGTCATCACGACTACCGTCGGGGCGTTGAGGTCCGGGAATACATCCACCTCCATCGTCGCTGTCGTGTACATTCCGCCGATAATGAGCAGTACGGCCAGGATGAGGACGAGGTGCCTGTTTTCGAGGGAAAATCTGATAATCTTGTTCAGCATCTTTCTAATGGTTGTGATTGTGTCCCGAAGGAACTGCAGATACGGAGGCGAGCTTGATGTGCATCGCTCCTTCGGTCACGACTTCGTCTCCTTCCTCAAGGCCGCTTACCGCCGCCCTGATTCCGTCGGAGGAGAGGATCTTGACTTCTTTCTTGGCGAAGCAGTCTTCGTCGAGGCGTACGAATACGCTGAAGATGCCCTGGTCTTCCGTCAATGCGCTTTCAGGTATGCTTATCTTGTCCTCCGTCTGCCTGCCTTTGAGGCAGACTTCCACGAAGGAGCCCTGGATGGCCGAGCTGTTCTTGTTGAATTCGAAATATACGGGGATGTAGCCTGATGATACTGATGTTCCGTAATTCAGGATCCTTCCTCCGTTTTCCTTTACGGAAAGAACGGTGCCGTCGGCGCATCTGAAGGTGGCGTCGGAAATGTCTCCCAGGGATGAAGCATATCTTTCCGGCAGGTTGCACAGGAGCTGCATCTTAATATTCTGGGAAACGGTCGCGACAGGCTGACCGACCTCCACATACTCGCCCTGCTTTGCGAGGAGGGAAGTGATGAAGCCGGAGAAGGGGGCTACGGCTTTCACTCCTGATTCGGAGGCGTTTCTTGCCAGGGCTTCGTATTCAGCCTTGGCCTGCTCGTATGCGAGCTTGCTCTGGTCGTGGTGGCTTTCGGAGACGATGTCGTTCTTGAGGAGTTCGACGTCTCTTTCATATTCCTTTTTTGCCGCCTCATAGGTAGCCTTTGCCTTCAGGTACTGGTCTCCTGATGCAAGGTTCCTGGAGCAGATGCTGGCTACGGCCTCGCCTTTGAGTACGCGGGAGCCTATGTTGGCTTTGCGGCTGAATTCAACCGTGCCTGCGACTGTGGCCACTATTGTGGCTTCGTCGCCCTGGGCCGGAAGGATCTCTCCGCTGGTCTTGATGATTTCGCAGTATGGGGAAGGAACTGCCTTTTCAGTCTTTATGTCGAAGCGTTTCTGCTGTTCTTCGCTGAATACTATTTCGGAGCCGTGATGGTGGTGTCCGTGTTCTTCTGATTCAGAGTGGCTGCCGTGTCCTGCGCATCCTGCGACAAGGGTGACGGCGGCAAGGAGTAAAAGTCTGTTCATAATTAATCTTCTTCACAGTGACATTCGTGGTCGTGACATTCGCAGGTTGAGTCTTCTACCTGGATGGTGCAGTGGCCGATGCCTTCTTCGCTGAGTTTATGTTTGATTTCGTGGGTGATTTTCGGACCGTCGATGAGGTTGTCAACGACAATGTGGGCGGTGAGGGCGTTGAGCGTGGTGCTTATTGGCCAGACGTGGATGTGGTGGACATCCTTGACGCCTTCCGTGTGCTCGATGATTTCGTGGATTTCGTCCAGGTCGATTGATTCAGGCACTCCGTCGATCGTCATTCCGAAACTCTCCTTGAGAAGGTTGAAGGTGCCGACGAGGATGACGGTGGCGATGCCGATGCCGATTATAGGGTCAATGACATACCAGCCGGTGTAGGTGATGACTATTCCTGAGACGAGGACGCCGACGGAAACGAGGGTGTCTGTGGCCATATGGAGGAAGGCACCGCGGGTGTTGATGTCGTGGCTCTGCTGCTTCATCAGCAGGAGGGCGGTGGCTCCGTTGATCAGGATGCCGATGCCTGCCGTCCACGAAATTGCGGCTCCGTCAATTGCGACAGGGTGGAAGAATTTGCGGAAGCTCTCAAGGTAGATGGCTCCGATGGCCACGAGGAGGATTAGGGCGTTGACAAGTGAAATCAGCACGCTGGCCTTTCTGTAGCCGTAGGTGAACTTCTTGGTGGCGTGGCTCTTGGCAAGTTTGAATGCGAAGAGGGCCAGAAGGAGGGAGAATACGTCGCTGAGGTTGTGGCCTGCGTCGGAAACGAGGCCGACGGAATCCTTCCAGATACCTATGCCGGCTTCGACGATGACGAAACCGAGGTTGAGGATGATGGACAGAATGTATATTCCGTTCAGATTGCTGATTGAATGGGTATGATGGTGGTGCAGAAGTCCGCCGTGGCAGTGCTCGTGCCCGTGGCAGTGTTCGTGATGATGCTCGTGTGCCATAGTCGTTTTGTTTTATTTTTCAACGCTACAAAACTACTGTGACATCGTTGCAACTGAGTTGCAAAGTTTATTTATCGTTATTGCCTGACTTGGCTGAGCATTCCGGGCAGAGCCCCTTGGCCATATAGTTGATGCTGTGGATTTGGAAACCCTCCGGATAATTGACTATTGGAATGTGGGTCTTTTCGAAGCAGAACGTCCTGCCGCAGGCTTCGCAGTGGAAGTGGACGTGGAGGTCGTTGCCTTCGTCGCAGCAGAGGCCGTCGTGATGATGACCGTGGCAGACTTCGTAGCGGACGCTGTCACTTCCGTCCTCGATGTCGTGGAGGAGGTGGTGCTCCCTGAAAGTGGCGAGGGTACGGGAGATGATGGATTTGTCAACGGTCTCAAGAATGGTTTCTATCTCCGTCATACTCAGAGGCCTTTCTTCTTCGAGGATGGTCTTGAGGATGAGGATTCTGTTGGCCGTCGGTTTCACCCCGTGTTCGGTCAGTATGTGTTCTTCGTTTGACATATCAGATGATCTCCTTTATCGTTGCGGTTCCGTCTTCGCTTACGGTGAATTTCACGTTCATATCCTTGTATGCCATACCATAGATCCGTTCCGGATCGTTCTGGTATTTAGGTCTCGGGTCCAGGGCAATCAGCTGTTCGATTGCACTCCTGTCTTTCTCGGATATG
>JAILCZ010000122.1 GCA_024689985.1 Bacteroidales bacterium
GACCCCCTGCTTGCAAAGCAGGTGCTCTACCAACTGAGCTATACCCCCGAATGCGGATGCAAATATAAATCAATTCGGACTTAACTTCCAAATTTTTCTGCTTTACATCCGCAAAAAATCAGCAAATGACTTTGAATTTAAAACCGCCACCCCGGAAGGAGTGGCGGACAATTCAGTATTACAACCAAGCGTAGGAGACAGCGAATGTCACCGGCTTTTTAAGAACAGCCTTTCCAGAGCAGCGGATATCCTGTACGGAAGCGCCGAAGAGGACGTCGTAAGTACCGGCAGCAGTTTCCCACTGATTAGCCTTCTCATTGAAAGAAGCAAGCTCATAAGCGGAAACCTCGAAGGTGAGAACCTCTGAAGCACCAGGAGCAAGGAGTCCGGTCTTGCCGAAGGACTTGAGTTCCATCTTAGGCTTCTCGAGTCCGCCTACAGGAGCAGACACATAAATCTGGACAACTTCCTTACCTGCAACGGAACCGTTGTTCGTAACTGTAACGGAAGCCGTAATGCCTCCGTCCTTGCCAGCCTTTACGACAGGCTTCGAGTAGCTGAACGAAGTATAGCTGAGGCCATATCCGAAAGGATAGGAAACCTCTACGCCCTTTGTCTCAAACTGACGGTAGCCGACCCAGATGCCCTCTTCGTAATTAGTGAAGTCAACATTCTTGACAGGAGCTGACTTGCCTCCGAAGAAAGCAGCGAAAGGATTGGACTTAGGCTCGTTGCCGAGCGGGAAATTGTAGGAAGAAGGATGGTCGAGGAAGGCTATCGGGAACGTCATCGGAAGTTTTCCAGAAGGATTGACCTTGCCCGTGAGGACATCAGCGATTGCGTCACCGCCCTCCTGTCCCGGCTGCCAGGCACAAAGTATGGCATCCGGGAGATTCTTCCAGGAGTCAGTCTCTATGACTCCACCTATATTGAGCACTACTATAACCTTCTTTCCAGCGAGGTGGAAAGCATTGCAAACATCAGAAAGGAGCTGGCGCTCGGCAGACGAAAGGTCAAAATCATTCTCCGTCTTACGGTCAGCGCCCTCACCCGAATTACGGCCGAGGATGACGATTGCAGCATCGTTGTCCTTAACCTGGGCATCAACATAAACGCGTGAAAGTTCAGCTTCAGGGACCTTGGCCTCACCAAGCATCACGGTTGACGCCTCGTTGGAAGCCGTACGGTTAACACGGACATAGTCCACATACTTCTTATAGAAATCCTTGAGATCTTCATCAAGGATGAAACCAGCATTCTCGAGACCCTGGACCATATCAACGACATAAGCCTTGTTGACATTTCCGGAACCGGTTCCGCCGGCCACGAAGTCAACTGAAGAAACGCCGAAGAGAGCGACCTTCCTGACATCCTTCATAGGGAGGGAACCGTCATTCTTGAGAAGAACCATAGACTCGGTAGCGGCGCTGCGGGCAGCCTTGGCGTGAGCCTTGAGATCAGGCTTGTCAGAATACTTGTACTTGTTGAAACGAGGAGTCCTGACGATATATTCGAGCATATTGCGGACATTGCGGTCAAGGTCAGCCTCAGAGAGCTTGCCATCCTGTACGCCCTTGACGATACGTGCGATTTCCTCATCAGAACCAGGTTCCATAAGGTCGTTGCCGGCGTGAACCGCAGCAAGCGTACCAGCCTTGTTGCCCCAGTCCGTCATCACGATACCCTTGTATCCCCAGTCATCCCTGAGCACCTTCGTGAGAAGGTCCTCGCTCTGCTGGGCGAATGCACCGTTGATCTTGTTGTAAGATGACATCACTGTCCAAGGAGAAGACTCGCGGACGGCTATTTCGAAATTCTTGAGATAGATTTCGCGGAGGGCGCGTGTAGAAATTACCGCGTCATTGTCAGAACGGTTTGTCTCCTGATTGTTTGCCGCGAAATGCTTGATGGACGTACCCACTCCATTGCTCTGGATACCGCGGACATAGGCGGCTGCAATCTTTCCGGAAAGAAGAGGGTCCTCCGAGAAATACTCGAAGTTTCTTCCGCAGAGAGGATTGCGGTGGATATTCATACCAGGGGCAAGAAGCACGTCGGCACCATATTCGAGGACCTCATTACCCATAGCCTTGGTCATATGCTCCACGAGGGCGACATCCCAGGATGAAGCGATTGCAGTACCTACAGGGAAACCGGTACAATAATAAGTATCGAAGGTTCCTTCACGGGTAGGATTGATTCTGAGACCTGCAGGGCCGTCAGCGACCACGGTATTCGGAATACCAAGGCGTTCGATGGCGCGGGTAGTGCCGGCAGCACCAGG
>JAILCZ010000008.1 GCA_024689985.1 Bacteroidales bacterium
TCCGGCCTTTCTATAGAATGTCGTCAGAAACTTAAAAAATATGCTCCGAAAACTCTCGCTCAGGCGTCAAGAATTTCCGGAGTATCTCCATCAGATATTTCAGTGCTTCTCGTCTATTTCGGACGATGAATGTTCCACGTGGAACAGGGCTTTCCTTCTTCCTAGAGAATTTTAAGGGCAGCCTTGATGATATCTTCGACTTTAGCCGTTGGATTGGTCTTGAGGACCTTTTCAACGGCTTTTTGTACGTTCTGCTTGGTAAATCCGAGCATAATGAGGGCTCGTTCGGCTTCTTCCGTGTTCGCTGCGCTTGCTCCGAAGGCTGCGACGGCTGTAGATGTACCGTCTCCCTTGACGATCTTGTCCTTGAGTTCAAGGATTACTCTCTGCGCGGTTTTGCTGCCGATACCTTTGATGCCCTGGATCTTTTTCACATTTTCGGAAAGAATCGCTTCCCTGATTTCATCGGATGAAAGCGACGAAAGCATCATTCTGGCCGTGCTGGCGCCTATTCCTGAAACGCTGATCAGAAGTTTGAAAAGTTCTCTCTCGTCTTTTGTCGAAAAACCGTAGTAGAGTTCGTCGTCTTCGTGAAGATAGTGGTATATGAAAACTTTCGCATCTTCCTTGCCCTGGAGATCCTGGTAGGACTGGAGGGAAATGAGGATGCTGTATCCGATTCCTGAACATTCAAGAATCAATTCTGCAGGCGTTAATTCTGCTATTTTTCCTTTGATGTATTCGATCATATGCTTTGGTTCTAAGGCAAATTTATGGGAATTCTCTGTCAAAAGAAAGATTACTTTGTTAATTTTGCAGATTCTAAACTTTAGATATATATAATGAAGGTTGAAGATATAAGAAAGATGTTTCCGGCGCTCGACGCTTCCGTTTACGGAAAGCCGCTTGTTTATTTTGACAACGCCGCAACTGCCCAGAGAATGGACAAGGTCCTTTCGCTTATGGGCGATCTTTCAGCATACCACAACGCAAACATACACAGAGCCGTCCACAAGCTTGCAGGAGATGCAACGGACGCGTACGAAAAGACGAGAGACCTCGTCAAGGAGTTCCTGAACGCTTCCAGCAGGGAAGAAATAGTATTCACTTCAGGAACGACCGCTTCAATCAATCTGGTTGCGTTCTGCTTCGGCGAGGCCTTCATCCGTGAAGGCGATGAAATCCTTGTTTCCGAGGCTGAACACCATTCCAACATTGTTCCCTGGCAGCTTATGTGTCAGAGGAAGAAAGCCGTCCTCAAGCCGGTTCCCGTCGATGATGACGGTTATCTGAGGCTCGATGTGCTGGAGAATATGATTTCCTCCAGGACTAAGCTAGTCGCAATTACCCAGATATCAAACGTACTTGGTATCATAAATCCTGTGAAAGAAATTGTAAATATTTGTCATTCAAAGGGTTGTAAGGTTCTGATTGACGGAGCCCAGGGTGTAGTCCACTCAGGTATCGACGTCCAGGATGTGGATTGCGACTTCTATGCTTTTTCCGGTCACAAGCTCTACGCTGCAACTGGAACGGGAGTCCTCTACGGCAAGAAGGAACTGCTCGAGGAGATGCCTCCGTATATGGGTGGAGGCGAAATGATAGGCACTGTTTCTTTCAAAGAAACGACATTCGCCCCTCTTCCGGAGAAGTTCGAGGCTGGAACCCAGAATTTCAATGCGGTACCGACCCTTGGTCCTGCGATGGAATTCGCCCGCTCAGTAGCGTCAGACAGCGAGATCGTGTCGTACAATGAAAAGGTCAGGGACTATCTTCTCGAAGCATTGCTTTCGGACGACAGAATCCGTCTTTTCGGTGTTCCACATAGAACAATTGACAAGGCTCCGGTGTTCTCCTTCGCAATGAAAGGAGTTCACCACGAGGACCTTGCGCTGATTCTTGACAAGATGGGAATTGCCGTCAGGTCGGGCCAGATGTGTGCTGAGCCGGTGATGGACAGATTCGGCGTTACTGGAATGCTCAGGGCTTCAATCGCCCCTTACAACACGTTGGAAGAGGCTGAGTATTTTATAAAGTCGCTTGAGAAAGCGGCAGCAATGTTGGCATAAGCTTATGACTCTAGAAGAAAAGAAGGCCGAAGTCATCGATGATTTTTCGATGTACGAAGAATGGCTGGACAAATATGAATATCTGATCGAACTCGGAAAGAATCTGGAAGCATATCCGGAGTCTGAAAAGACTGATGATAAACTTATAAAGGGTTGTCAGTCAAGGGTTTGGCTTGATTATAAGGTTGAGGACGGAAAGCTCTTTTTCCGTGCTGACAGTGATGCTATCATTACGAAGGGTATCATTTCCCTTCTGATCAGCGTGTATTCCGGCAGGACTGCCGATGAAATCGCTTCCGATGATTTCGGATTCATCGAGAACATCGGTCTCAAGGAGAATCTTTCTCCTACCCGTGCGAACGGTCTGGTTTCGATGATCAACACGATCAAGGCGGCCGCCGAGGCAAACCGCAAGTCCGCTGCAAAGGAGGATGACGAGGTGCTTTCCGCAGATGACGTGAAGGCTCTCGCCCCTATGTATGAGAATGTGGTGCTTGCTCTCAAGCAGGTATATGACCCGGAAATCCCGGTGAACATCTATGACCTGGGTCTCATCTACGAACTGAATATCAACAAGGCCAGGGAGGTTTACATCAAGATGACGTTCACTGCGCCAAACTGCCCTATGGCGGACGAGGTGCTCAATGACGTGAAGGTCAGCGTGGAGGATGTCCCAGGAGTTACGGGAGTGAAGATCGACCTGGTGTTCGAGCCGGTATGGGACAGGAGCATGCTCTCCGAGGAGGCCCGTCTGGAGCTCGGAATCGACTTGGACGATGAGAATTCGGAACCATCTGAACCTACAGAATACGACGGATATGGCTTACATTGACGTTTATCTCAGCCTTGGAAGCAATATGGGAGACAGAAGGCGCAACCTCGACAACGCGGTGAGGCTTCTGAATTCTTCTCTGGGCACGGAGTGCCAGAAGCTTTCCCAGGTGATAGAAACGTCGGCCGTCGGCTTCAACGGAGGAAAGTTCCTGAATGCAGCCGCCCTGTACAGGATACAGAGGACTTCGGACGATCCTGAAAAGGATGCCCTGGAGCTTCTCGCAAAGATAAAGGAAATAGAAAGGACTCTCGGAAGGGATACCCAGCCGGCCCGTTTTGACGGTAATGGAAACAGAATCTATTCTTCAAGGCCGATAGATATCGACATTCTGTTTTTCGGTACGGAGAGAATAAACCATCCGGACCTCACGATTCCCCACAAGGAGATCAAAAACCGCCTGTTCGTGACCATTCCTCTGAGGGAAATTGCAAAAGAAAAGATTAAAAACGCTTTTCCTGAAATCTTTTGACGCAGAATTGATTAATTTTGCGTCGGCTAAAATAGAATATAAGTAAAAACGAAATAGTATTATGACTCAAGAAGAACTCTTCAAGGTACTCGTGGCTCACTGCAAGGAGTACGGATTCATTTTCCCGTCTAGTGAAATCTATGACGGTCTCGCAGCCGTTTATGACTACGGTCAGATGGGTGTGGAACTCAAGAACAACATCAAGAGCTATTGGTGGAACGCAATGACCCGTCTCAACGAGAACATCGTAGGTATCGACTCCTGCATCTTCATGCATCCGAGAATCTGGGAGGCTTCAGGCCACGTTGCGGCTTTCAACGACCCTCTCATCGACAACAAGGACTCAAAGAAGCGTTACCGCGCTGACGTCCTCATCGAGGATTTCCTCGGAAAGATCGAGGAGAAGATCGAGAAGGAAGTGGCAAAGGGCCGCAAGAAGTTCGGCGAGAACTTCGACGAGGAGCAGTTCCGCGCAACCAACCCTAACGTACAGCGTGAGCTCAAGAAGTACAATGAGGTTCACGAGGCTTACAAGGCTGCCGAGAACGCAAACGACCTCGCCGCTTACAAGCAGATAATCGTTGACAACAATATCGTCTGCCCTATCAGCGGTACTTGCAACTGGACCGACGTACGTCAGTTCAACCTTATGTTCAAGACCTCTATGGGCAGCACTGATGATACTGCGAACACGATCTACCTCCGTCCTGAGACTGCTCAGGGTATCTTCGTCAATTACCTCAACGTGCAGAAGACAGGCCGTATGAAGCTTCCTTTCGGTATTGCACAGATCGGAAAGGCCTTCAGAAACGAGATCGTAGCCCGTCAGTTCATCTTCCGTATGAGGGAGTTCGAGCAGATGGAAATGCAGTTCTTCATCAAGCCTGGTACAGAGCTCCAGTGGTTCGCAAAGTGGAAGGAAAACCGTATGAAGTGGCACGTCAACCTCGGTATGGGTGCTGAGAACTACCGTTTCCACGACCACGAGAAGCTCGCTCACTATGCAAATGCGGCTACCGACGTCGAATTCAAGTTCCCATTCGGTTTCAAGGAGCTTGAGGGTATCCACTCAAGAACGAACTTCGACCTCGGCAACCACCAGAAATATTCCGGAAAGAAGATCCAGTACTTCGATCCTGAGTCAGGCGAAAGCTACACTCCGTACGTAGTCGAGACATCAATCGGTGTTGACCGTATGGTGCTTGCAGTGCTTTCTCACTCATACAAGGAGGAGCAGCTCGAGAACGGTGAAAGCCGCGTAGTGCTTTCAATTCCGGCTCCTCTCGCTCCTGTAAAGGCAGCCGTCCTCCCTCTTCTCAAGAACAACGAGGAACTTACCAACCTCGCACAGAAGATTATGGACGACCTCAAGTACGATTTCAACTGCCAGTATGACGAGAAGGATTCCATCGGAAAGAGATATCGCCGTCAGGACGCCATTGGAACTCCGTTCTGTATCACCGTTGACCACGAGTCCCTCGAGGATAACTGCGTAACCGTACGCGACCGTGACACGATGGAGCAGCAGCGTGTGCCGATTGCTGAGATTCGTGCCCTCATCGACAAGAAGGTCAACCTCAACAATCTTCTCCGCAATCTTTAATGGCAGATACAACATTTGAACAATTAGGCCGCGTTGAGGCCATCAGGCAGCTTTTCGAAGGTTCCTCTTTCAGGGCCTTTGAGGAGCCGCTTGCGTTTACGGCAAAGGCATCTGATGTCATCGTGAACGTAAATAAAACCCTTCTGGAGGGTATGGATTTCGATCTTGTGTATTTCCCGCTCAAGCATCTCGGCTACAAGGCAGTCGTGATGGCAACCGGCGAGATCTACGCTGCGATGGCCCATCCGAAGACTCTTTCGGTCACCCTTTCCGTTTCCGCGAAACTCGATTTCAAGCATATTTCTGAGCTTTGGTCGGGAGTCGTTTCTGCGGCAAAGGAGTTCGGCTACGAAAGTCTCGGCCTGGACCTTCAGCCTTCGAAGAACGGACTCGTAGTCTGCGTGAATGCGACAGGAGCCGCATCCAAGATTACGGCCGCCCGTCGTCCGAAACCTCTTTCCAAGGATCTCGTATGCGTAAGCGGAGCCCTTGGTGCCGCCTATCTCGGTATGCAGGTTCTTGAGAGGGAGAGAGTCAAGTTCGAGAACGGAGCCAATGACCAGAAGGCCCTGGAGCAGTACAAGATGCTCGTGGGATCATATCTGAAGCCTGAACTGAGCTCAAAGGTTGTGGGCGCGCTCGAGGATGACCAGATCTATCCTTCCAAGGGTTATTTCGTCACCAAGGGCCTCTCCGATACCGTGAAGAAGCTTTCCCGTGACACAGGTCTCGGCGTGAAGATCTATGCCGACAAGATTCCTTTCGAGGGCAATTCATTCGCTCTCGGCAAGGAACTCGACATCGATCCTGTTTCTGCGGCTATGAATGGCGGCGACGACTGCCGTCTGCTCTTCACCATTCCTATTCTCCAGCTGGAGAAGTTCCGCAGGGATTTCCAGACTTTTGACATCATAGGCCACCTTGCACAGCCTGAGGTCGGCACCGTCCTCGTTACACCGGACGGAGTCGAGCTTCCTATGAAGGCTCAGGGGTGGGCAGAAGAATAATTAATTACACTACACAATGAAGAAATTAGTCATTGTCCTTGCTGCAGCGATGTTTGCAGCTGGCACAAGCGCAAATGCGCAGGGCCTTTCAAGCCTTCTCAAGAGTGTTACAGGCAGCTCCACTGCCGCAAACACGGTAACCAGCCTCGTACGTGCGTACACAGGTGTCACTGACGCTGTCAGCCTCCCTGGTTCCTGGACCTATGCTGCCCCCGCAGTGAGCCTCGAGGGATCAAGCACTGTTGCGAACGTGGCAGGAACTGCTGCCGCATCACAGGTTGAGGAGAAGATGAACGAGTATCTTTCCAAGGTGGGAATCAAGGCCGGAGCTGTCAGCTTCGTGTTCAATGAGGACCTCTCTTTCACCTGCACGGTCAAGAACGTTCCTCTGAACGGAACCTGGAAGACTCTAAACGATGGCGCCAGCGTTCAGCTCCAGTTCGGCAAGACAATGAAGTATCTCTCTATGACAGGTGCTCTCCAGAGCTCAGCAGAGGGTTGCGATATGCTTTTCGAGGCATCAAAGTTCCTCACCTTCCTCAAGAGCGCCCTTTCAGCCGTAGGCGGTTCATCATCATCAGTAAGCACTATCAGCAGCCTCGCTTCAAACTACAGCGGAATGAAGATGGGCTTCAGCCTTTCAAAAAAATAATCAGACACGATGAGACGAGTACTTAGCCTTTCGTTGCTCATCGCAACACTTTTCGTTCCCCTTTTCCTTAATGCGGCCAGCCCCGTTCAGGGTCGCCTGAGCGTGATGTCCTATAACATCCGCTACGGTACCGCCAAGGACGGCACGAATTCCTGGGATTTCCGCTACCCTGCTTCCGCAATGATGATTCACGACCAGAAGCCGGACGTCGTAGGCCTCCAGGAAGCCCTGGAGTTCCAGGTCCTGTATCTGGATGACTATGTGGAAGGCTACAAGGCCATCGGAGTCGGAAGGGACAACGGCAAGAAGAAAGGAGAGTATATGGCCATCCTCTACAATACCGAGACGGTATCCCTTGTGAAATGGGGCACTTTCTGGCTTTCAGAGACGCCTAAGAAGCCTTCTATGGGTTGGGACGCAGCCTGCTTCAGGACTGCCACCTGGGCCTTGATGAAGGACAGGAGAAGCGGAGAGAAGTTCTTTATGGTGAACACTCATCTCGACCACGTCGGTGTGGAGGCCCGCAGGAACGGCCTCGCTCTCATCCTCACTAAACTTGACGAACTTAATCCTCAGGGCTATCCAACCGTCGTCACGGGTGATTTCAACATCACGCCGGATGCCGCTGAATTGGAAAATTTCAGAAAAGAAATGAAGGATACCCGTGAAATCGCGTTTGATACCGATCACGAAGGTACTTTCAACGGATGGGGCAAGTCTGAAAAGATCATCGATTATATCTGGTGCAAAGGCTTCGGCAGCTGCACCCAGTATGAGACTGTGAAGAAGGCCTATATGGACAGGACCTTCATCTCGGACCACTACCCGATCAAAGCAACCCTTGTATTTTAGACCCAAAACCAAAAATCGCATATGAAGAAGTTAATTTTATCAGCCCTTACCGTTGCCCTCGTCGGCTGCTCGACCGCACCACAGGGCTTGAAAATGGCCAATCCGGCCGAATGTGGAATGGATCCTGAAAGGCTCGCTCTCTGCGACAGCGCAATCAACGCCTGCATCGCCAACAGCGATTTCCCGGGAGCCGTCCTCTCCATCGTACGTGGAGACAAGATCGTTTACCTCAAGGCCTATGGCTACAAGCAGGTCGTTCCGGACACTCTCGCTATGCCGGTTGACGGAATCTTCGACCTTGCCAGTGTCAGCAAGACCGTCGGCACCACCCTTTCGTTCCTTCAGCTCGTAGAGGACGGCCAGGTACGTCTCCAGGACAACGTTAACAAGTATATTCCAGAATTCCAGCCTTGGGTTGATCCTGAGACAGGTGAAAAGGTGAACATCGAAATCTGTGACCTGCTCACCCACTCTTCAGGTCTCGACGCTTATGCCAATGCGAATGATATGGTGGCTCTCTATGGAGAGAACCAGCCTGATTCCCTTATGCATTACATCGCTACAAGGTCAGGCCGCAACTTCAGGCCTAAGACTGATTTCAGGTACAGCTGCCTCAATTTCATCACCCTTCAGAACATTCTTCAGAAGGTGACGGGAATGACCCTCGCAGAATATGCCCAGAAGAATGTCTTCGACGTTCTCGGACTCAAGAACACCTGCTATATGCCATCTGAGGATATGTACCCTAGATGCATCCCTACGGAAATCCAGCCTGACGGCAAGCCTCTTGTCGGAAAGGTGCACGACCCTCTCGCCCGTCTTATGAACGGAGGCAATTCTGGAAACGCAGGAGTCTTCTCTACCGCAGAGGATCTTTCAGTCATCGCTGCTGCCATTATGAACGGCGGTGCAATCAACGGAAAGCGCATTCTCAGCCCTCTTACCGTGAAGACAATGTCAACCGTTCCTTCAAACATCGACCCTAAGATCGGCCGCGGCCTCGGTTTCGACATCAACAGCGACTACTCTTCAAACAAGGGCAATCTCTTCGGTGACGAGGGCGTAATCTGCCATACCGGCTATACGGGAACATCCTGGGTAATGGACCTCAAGACGAAGACGGCTGTCATCCTTCTTACCAATCGCGCACATCCTTACGATGGCGGTGCCGCAGTTCCGATCCGTACCAAGATCGCCAACATCGTAGCAAGCGCCATTATGGAATAGCACCAGTATAGAAATAAACTGTAAAATAGATTTGACGGCAGGTAAATGATTATTTACCTGTCGTTTTTTTGATTGTGTAGGATATGCCCATTTCCTTCAGGGCCCTGAGGAAGTCCGGAGTGATTGCTATGTGGAACTTCTTCGAGTAGAATTCGATGTTGTACTTCGTCTTAGGATCGTAGAGGTACAGGTTGAGGCTCACGTTGCCCTTGTTGTTCCTGAGGAGCTTGACGAGGTCTTTCCTGAATTCTTCGTTCAGCTGAGGGGTCGTGATGTGGATGCTGAATTCCTTGAGATAGGTATCCACCACATTTCCCAGGAGCATCATTCCTGAAATCACGAAGGCGTACGGGCTGGTCTTGCCCTGGGCGCGCTCCTCCCTCTTGATGAAATACTTCTCCTTTGCGTCGCCCTCGATGAAGAGGTAGGCGTGAAGCGTTATGTAAGGCGCGTATTTCTCACAGTCCTTGCCGAAGAGGGCAAGTTCGTAGGTTCCGCTGTAATCCTCGATCGTGGCCTTTATGTACGGTTTGCCGGTCTTGGTGGTCATATCCTTGCGGTCGGTCACGATTCCGCATACGACGAGCTTCTCAGGCTTCTTTTCGGCCTCTGCGGCGTTGACTCTGGCGTCAATCGAAGTGAGCTCGCAGTTGGTGAAGTTATCGATCTCGAACTGGTACTGGTCGAGAGGGTGGGATGACAGATACATACCCACGAGCTCCTTCTCCTTCTGGAGTTTCACAAGGAGATCTTCCTCGTCGGCAACCTCAGGCATTTCCGGGCGCACAGGCTTGAGTTCTTCCACTTCGCCGAACAAGGATCCGGCTGCGTCCATTTCGTCGTTCCTGACGCGTTCTGCGTACCTTACGAGCTCATCTATGAACATCTCTCCGCTCTTTCCCGGAGTGAAGAACTGTTTGCGCTTGTATCCGAATGAATCCAGGGCTCCCGTATTCACGAGGCTTTCGAGGGATTTGCGGTTCACAGTGCCTCCGAGTCTCTCCATAAAGTCATAGACGTCGGCATAAAGTCCGTTCTCCGCCCTGTCATTGAGGATGGCATCGGTGATGTTGGCTCCGAAACCCTTGATGCCTCCGAAGCCGAAGCGGATGTCTCCGTCCTTGTTCACGATGAATTCCTGGCCGGACTCGTTCACATCCGGGCTGAGGACCTTCACCTTATGGTATTTGCAGTCCTCGAGAATCTTCTTGCGCTCGTCCATCGAATCGAGGGCGCAGCTGAGGTTCGCAGCGAGGAATTCTGCAGTGTAGTGGCATTTGAGCCAGCCAGTCTGGTAGCTTACCCAGGCATAGCAGGTCGCGTGGGATTTGTTGAAGGCGTACTGGGCGAATTTCTCCCAGTCCTTCCAGATCTTGTCAAGGGTCTTTTCAGGGTGGCCGTTTGCCATACCGCCCTTCATAAACTTGTCCTTGAGCTCCATCATCACGGCAATCTGCTTCTTTCCCATCGCCTTTCGGAGCTTGTCGGCCTCACCCTTGGTAAAGCCTGCGAGCTTTTGTGACAGAAGCATCACCTGCTCCTGGTATACAGTCACTCCGTAGGTGTCCTCGAGGTATTCCTGCATTTCCGGCAGGTCGTACTCGATAGGCTCGGTGCCGAGCTTTCTGGCTACGAATGAAGGGATGTAGTCCATAGGTCCCGGACGATAGAGGGCGTTCATCGCGATGAGGTCCTCGACACGTTCAGGATGGAGTTTCTGGAGCCATTCTTTCATACCTGGAGATTCGAACTGGAAGACGACGGTCGTGTCACCGCGTCCGTAGAGCTCGAGCGTCTCCTTGTCTTTCTTGGAAATGGCTTCTATGTCGATGTCAATGCCGTGACGGGCTTTGATGTTGTCGAGTGTCTTGTGGATGATGGACAGGGTGTTGAGGCCCAGGAAGTCCATCTTGAGCATTCCTACTTCCTCGATGTAGTGGCCGTCATACTGTGATGTCCAGACGTCGAGTCCTGTATCCTTGTCCTTTGAGAGGCAGATCGGGATGTAGTCCGTAAGGTTGCCTCGTCCGATGATGGTGGCGCAGGCGTGCATTCCGACCTGGCGGATGCTTCCTTCCAGTTGGAGTGCGTATTTGAGGACTTCCTTGTTGATTTCCGTGCCGTGTTCAAGTTCTTCCTTGAACTCAGGAACGAGACGGAAGCAGTTCTTGAGGTTGATCTTTGCATCGACTTCCTCCATTCCCTTCTGATACCATTTCTTTACGGTTCTCTTCTGTCCTGGATTGTCCGGATCGTCCTCTTCGACGTCCTTCTCATAGGATTTGAAGCCCTTCTTGAGTTCGTCGAGCTTCGGGTTGAACGGATACTCCTTCTCCACCATCTCGCTCAGACGGTCCGGGACCATCTTCGTAAGACGGTTGGATTCCTCCACGCTGAGTCCGGAAATTCGTGCAACGTCCTTTATGGCTGATTTCGCGGCCATAGTACCGAAGGTGATCACTCGGGATACGTGGTCTGCGTTGTATTTGTCTTCTACGTATTTGTGGGCCTTGCCGAGGTCCTCGAAATCGACGTCGATATCAGGCATACTGATACGGTCCGGGTTGAGGAAACGCTCGAACAGGAGGTCGTACTCAATCGGGTCGAGATTGGTGATACCGAGGCAGTATGCCACTACGGAGCCGGCGGCCGATCCACGGCCAGGGCCCACCATCGAGCCTGATGCCCTTGATGCGGCGATGTAGTCCTGCACGATGAGGAAGTAGTCCGGGAATCCCATTCGGCATATGGTCTTGAGCTCGAAGTCAATTCTGTCCGAATGTACCTTGTCGCTTACGGCGTCCCCGTAGCGCTTCTTCGCTCCCTCATAGGTCAGGTGGCAGAGGAAAGCTACCGAATAGGTGAATTCCACGCCTCGGTCGTTTCCTTCCTTGTCTGTCCTTCCCACGTCTATGACGTCCTTGTATTTCTCCAGATGGGCGTCGATGTTCTTCATAAATTCAGGGTCGATCTCGAACTTCGGAAGGACGTGGCCCCTGTCTATCGTATAGTTTTCGCACTTGTCCGCAATCTCCAGGGATGTAGCCAGCACTTCCGGATGGTCAGGGAAGAGGGCGAGCATTTCTTCCTCGCTCTTGATGTATTCCTGCTGGGTGTAGTGCAGACGGTTCGGGTCGTCGATCATCGCGTTCGTCGTGAGGCAGATAAGCCTGTCGTGCGCCGGTCCGTCTTCCTTGCGGATGAAGTGGGCGTCGTTCGTGCAGACGACCTTCACTCCCATCTCCTTAGAGAGCTTGAAGATCTCCTCGTTGACGATCTTCTGCTGCTCGTACACTTCGAGGGAAAGTCCAGGGACTTCCGTCTTGTGGAGCATCACCTCGAGGTAATAGTCCTCTCCGAAGACTCTCTTATGCCATTCAATGGCTTTCTTCGCGCCTTCTATGTCTCCTGCAATGATGTCCTTCGGTATCTCTCCGGCAAGACAGGCAGAGCAGCAGATGAGGTTCTCGTGGTATTTCTCTATGATCTCGTGGGTGACCCTCGGCTTTCCGTAGTACGAGCCCTCGATGTGTCCGGTGGACACGATCTTCATAAGGTTCTTGTAGCCGTCGTAGTTCTTCGCGAGAAGGATGAGGTGGTAGTATGCCCTGTGGGCGGAGTCCTTGAGCTTATGGTCGTAGTGTCTTGTCACATAGACCTCGCATCCTACGATAGGCTTCACGCTCGGATGTTTCTTCGCGAATTTGAAGAACTCCTTGACACCATACATATTGCCGTGGTCGGTGATGGCGATTGCGGGCATACCAAGTTCCTCGACTCTGTCGAAGAGTTTGTTGATTGCCGAAAAACCATCAAGGATGGAGTATTGCGTATGGACGTGAAGATGTACGAAGGACATAGGCGATAAGTCAAGAGGATAGCAAAGTTAACCAAAAACGCCCGATAAGCAAAGCTCGTCGGGCGTTAAATTGGAAATTATGTTAAAATGCTGAATATCAGTATTTTACTTGTTCTCAGCCTTCTTTGCAGCAGCCTTCTTCGTTGCGTCGAACATAATAGGCGTTCCGATGAAGATTGATGCGTAGGTACCGAAGCAGATACCGAGGATGAGGGCAACTGAAAGACCTCTGATTGACTCACCACCGAAGATTGCGATTGCAAGCATAACGATGAGGGTTGATACTGAGGTGTTGACCGTACGTGTGAGGGTGCTGTTGAGAGCCTGGTTCACATTGTCCTTGAAGTCTGCGTTTGGATGCATCTGCTTGAACTCACGGATACGGTCGAAGATAACCACGTTATCGTTGATTGCGTAACCGATGATCGTAAGGATTGCGGCGATGAAGGTCTGGTCAACGTCAAGGTTGAACGGAAGGATTCCACTGAAGAGTGAGAAGAATCCGATCACGATGATTGCGGTGTGTGCAAGTGATGCTACACCACCGAGACCCCAGGTCCAGCCGTTGAATCTTACTGCGATGTATGCGAAGATTACGAGGAGCGCGAGGAGAACGGCGATGATGGCGTCTCTCTTCATATCGTTGGCGATTGTAGGACCAACCTTGTCAGAAGATACGATACCTACTGCGCTGTCGCTTGTTGACGTGCGGAATTCCTCGAATGAGATTTCATCCTTGAAGAGGCCCTTGAGTGCTGAGTAGAGCTTCTGCTCAACCTCTGCGTCAACTGTGGTTGACTCTTCTTCGTTCTTGTACTGTGTGGTGATCTTCATCTGTGACTCGCCACCGAACTGCTTGACCTCTGCTGAAGCTCCTTCGAATGCCTCAACTACGACTCCGCGGACCTGCTCGGCTGTAACGCCCTGGTCGAAGCGTACCACATAGGTACGGCCACCTGTGAAGTCAACACCATAGGTGAAGCCCTTGAAGGTGATTGATGCGAGGGAGATGAGGATGAGAGCACCTGAGATTGCGTAAGAGTACTTCTTCTTGTCGATGAAGTTGATCTTGGTGTTCTTGAGGAAGTTCTTTGTGAAGTTGTTCTCGAATGTAACGTTCTTGCCCTTCTCCACGCGGCCGTCAATGATGAGTCGTGTGATGAAGATTGAAGTTACGATTGAGGTGATGATACCGATGATGAGGGTCGTTGCGAAGCCCTGTACAGGACCTGAACCGAATACGAAGAGAACGATACCGGTAAGGATCGTGGTCACCTGACCGTCGATGATTGCTGAGTATGCATTGCTGTAACCGTCAGCGACAGCCTTTCCGAGACCCTTGCCTGCTGCAAGTTCCTCCTTGATTCGTTCATATATGATCACGTTCGCATCGACGGCCATACCCATCGTGAGGACGAGACCTGCGATACCAGGGAGGGTGAGGACGGCGCCGAAGCTTACGAGCGTTCCGAAGAGGAAGAGCACGTTGCAGAGGAGAGCGATGTCAGCTACGACACCAGCGCCCTGGTAGAAGAATATCATATAGATGAGGATGAGGCAGAATGCGATGATGAATGAAATCATACCGGCATTGATTGACTCGGCACCGAGTGAAGGTCCTACGACCTGCTCCTGGATGATCTGTGCAGGTGCAGGAAGCTTACCTGACTTGAGCACGTTCACGAGGTCAGTTGCCTCTTCTACGTCGAAGTTACCTGAGATCTCAGAGTTTCCTCCTTCGATCTTCTGGTTGACTGTAGGATAAGAATATACCATTCCGTCGAGGACGATTGCTACCTGACGGCCGATGTTGTCTCCAGTGAGACGGGCCCAGGTTGCGGCGCCTTCAGCGTTCATTGTCATTGATACGGTAGGTGCGCCTGAACCGCCCTTTCCTGCGTTGTAAGATACGCGGGCATCTGCTACTGCGCCACCGTCGAGAGGTGCCTTGCCGTCACGTGCTGAAGCCTTGATGGCTACGAGCTCGTAGATGTTCTGGCCAGGCATATACTGTGATGGCTTCACAGACCACATAGGACGGAAGTCAGGAGGGAAGATTCCTGCAACCTGAGGCATTGCGAAGAACTTGTTGATCTTCGCGGTGTCACCTGCCATTGCGAAACCGATGCAGGCGTTGTTGTTCATTCCTGAAGGGGAAAGAACTGCGAAGAGAGGGTTCTGCTTCTTGTATGCCTCTGTCTGTGCTGATGTCTCTGATTCCTGTGCGAGCTCCTCTCCGAGGATGCTCTTTGTGGTGTCAGCAGCCTCTGTGGCAACTTCCTCAGCCTCCTCTGATGCGAGGATCGTAGCGAGGGTTGAGTTTGCCTCCTGGAGGAAGCCGGAAACCTCGTCAAATCTGTAGGTTGTCCAGAACTCGAGGGATGCTGTTCCCTGGAGCAGCTTTCTTACACGCTCAGGCTCCTTTACACCAGGGAGCTCGACGAGGATACGACCGCTGTTGCCGATCTTCTGGATTGATGGCTGGGTTACGCCGAAACGGTCGATACGGTTTCTGAGGACGTTGAATGAGTTGTTGATTGCGCTCTCTGCCTCAGTTCTGATGACTGAAAGAACCTCGTCGTCTGATGTCTCAGGCTTGATTTTCTCTCTCATCTCGTATGTTCCGAAGATGGATGCAAGTCTCTTTCCGCCGCTTACCTGCTTCCAGGCATCGCCGAAGAGAGTGATGAAGTCTTCACGTGAATTTACGCTGTTCTTCTTCGCGAGTGCGAGAGCCTCAGCGAATTCTGCTGACTTGTTGTTTTCTGCGAGGGCCTTTACGAGGTCTTCAAGCTGAACCTGAAGCATCACGTTCATACCGCCCTTGAGGTCAAGACCGAGGTTGATCTCCTTTGCCTTGACGTCCTTGAATGTGTAACCGAAGTAAACCTTCTCAGCAGAAATTGAGTCAATGTACCATCTGTTCTGGTCTTTTCTGATTGAGTCGAGGTAGAATGCCTGGGCTTCTGCAGGGACTTTGCTGAATTCTGCGCTCTTCTGAGCGGCAACAACAGCGTTCTCGGCAAATTTAGCGGCCTTCTTTTCCTGCATTGATGTTACTGCAGTGAAGGAAAGCTGCCAAACGCAAGCGAGACCAAGAAGGCCAGCCACGATTTTAATTGCACCTTTGCTTTGCATGATAATTATTTGTTTTTCTTAATTGATTTCCGGTTATTAAAAGCTGCAATGTGCAGCCTTGGCAAATTAGCTTACAAATCTACTGATTTTTTCCCGATAAAGAAATTTTATGGCGTATAATTAGTACATTTGCACGTTGTTTCAGAAGGATTTGGGGTAATGGGAAAGTCATTTTTATACACATTTTCGACACTCGCATTCGTTTTGTTCTCCGGCAGCAGTCTTGCCGGACAGGAGGTGGACAGCCTGATGGTGAAGGTTGATTCGCTTGACAGGACTCTTGAAGTCGTGGACAGCGTCAGCGTGCCCCTTTCTCCTGAACAGCTTCTGAACATTGCCGATTCCCTCCGCGAGGCCTATCGTTTCAGCGAGGCTGTCGGTATGTATGAAAAGGCCCGCGCGGCGGCATCCGACTCCCTTCTCATCGAGGCTGTTGATGACAGGCTCATTCTCGGACAGAATGCCCTTTCGATGATGGATTACTGCAGCCATCCCGTCGTCGTCGCCAAGCAGAAGTTCTCCCTAAAGGATTTCTTCCTTTTCTATCCTCTGAAGGACAAGAGCTGGAGGGCTCTTCCGAACCAGCTTGATTCCCTTGACGGACACCCGATAGCAAGGGCTATGTATGTGCCTGACGATGCCAAAACCTTGTATTACGGTGCAAAGGATGAGGATGGAATCAGCAATATTTACCGCACCGTCGATCTCGGCGAAATCTGGAGCGTTCCGGAACTCATCAATGAGCAGGTGACTTCTTCTTCGGACGAGATCTTCCCTATGCTTTCTCCTGACGGAAGGTCGCTTTTCTTCGCTTCCAAGGGACTCTATGGTATGGGTGGATATGATCTCTATGTGTCCCGCTGGAACAAAGAGTCCAAGGATTGGGACGTGCCTGTGAATATGGGCTTCCCTTATTCTTCCCCTGCGGATGATTTTCTGTTCATCAATACTGCCGACGGCAAGTATTCGATCTTCGCGTCCAACAGGGAGTGCAGCAGGGACAGCGTCTATATCTATGTCCTCGAGTTTGACAGTATGCCTGTCAGGAAGGCCGTGCGTGATGAGGATGAGCTTTATACTCTTTCGCAGCTTTCTCCGGCCGTCGATCCTTCCAGGATTGACAACGCCTCCGCCGTAAAGCAGGATTCCGCGGAGAATGAGGCTACTGACCGTTACCGTACTCAGATGCTCAAGGTCCGCGCCCTGAGGGATTCCATATCGAATTACGGCACTATGCTCAACAGGGAGAGGGCTGCAGCCGCAGAGCTTGACAGCACCGACAGGGAAGCTGCCCTGGCGGCTGTCTTCGCCAAGGAGATGGCGCTTCCTGCCCTCAGCGATACTCTTGCCAAGGCTGTGAGCGACCTTCAGAAGATTGAGATGGATTTCCTTGTCAGCGGCATCTCCGTTGATTCGGAGAAGATCCGCACAGACCTCGAGAAGGAGGTCGTAGGAGTATCTTCCGGCTATGCTTTCTCAAAGAATTCTTTCGGCCCTGCCCTCGAGATGAATATCGAGAAGCCTGAGCCGACTTTCGACTATACGTTTATGATCCTTCCTGAGGGAAGGTTCGCCGAGGACAATACCCTCCCTTCCGGCCTGGTTTACCAGATTCAGCTGTTCACCTCGTCTTCCAAGGCGAAGGTCAGCCATCTCAAGGGTCTCAGCCCTGTCTTCGAGAAACTTTCTCCTAGTCTCAAGTACACTTATTCGGTCGGAGTCTTCCGCAGCTACAAGGATGCTCTCAGCAACCTGAACAAGGTGAAGAGGCTTGGTTTCCGTACGGCTATGATTACGGCTTACAAGGACGGCAAGTCTATGTCCGTCGCCGCAGCCCGCTCTCTTGAGAGTTCGGTAAAGACCATCTATACCGTGAAGATCTACCCTGATGACGGAGAGACTCTTCCTGACCTGGCCAAGACGGCCATCCACAATATCACGACCCGTGACATTGTCCGTTCTGTCGAGGAAGGAGCCGTCGTCTATCTCGCCGGTCCATTCGACGAAAAAAGCGATGCCGAATCTCTCGTCACCGCTCTCAAAGCAACAGGCGTTGGCAACGCCGTCATTGATCAGACTACTCTGACTTTGAATATGGCTTTGTGAATCATTCCTTCTCCGATTAGAGGGGCGTGAGCCGTATCCGGCTCGAATACGACCATCTCTCCCGGTTTCCTGGCAATGATTTCCTCCACTTTGTCGTCGAAGAAGATTATGTCTTTCTCCGTGTTCATTTCTCCCCTTGGCGAGGTGCATTCCGAGCGTGGCTTTACGCCGAATTTTTCTTCGCAGGACAGAGGAATCTGGATGTCGATGTATTTGTCGTGTGCCTCCAGAGTCGCCTCCGTAGGGGTTTTCAGCTTGCTGTCCACGATGTTTACCCAGAGGTTGTCACCGTCGATGAAGTGCTTGCCCAATGGCATTGCGCCGAGGTCGTTATCCTTGATAAAATCCAGCGCTTTTACATAGAAAGGGTTTTGTTCCAGTGTTTTCATCTGATTGTCTTCGCTACGTTTATCAAATGGTCGGCGATACGTTCAGTATTTGATGAGAGAGACAGGTACTGTGCGCCAACCGTCGCCGTGCAGATGCCGCTTCCAAGTCTCTTGATGTGGTTTTCTTCCATCATATCTGTGTACTCGTCCGTCTGCTCCTCAATCTCGTTCGCTTTTGCGAGGGCCTCGGCATCGTTGTCGCGATATGCTATGCATACCTGGTCGAAGAGTTCGTGCAGCAGGGCCTTGAGCTGGCTGATTTCGTAGAGGGCGTCGTCCGAGAACTGTTCGTCGATGTTCTTGAGGTTCTGTGCGTATTCTACGATGTTTTCAGCATAGTCACCGACTCGTTCCAGGTCTCTGGCCGACCTGTATGTGGTGGCAAGATAGACGTGGTCTCTGTCGCTGAGTCCGTTCTTTTCAGATAGACGCACCACATAGTCCACGATAGCCTGGTTCATAAAGTTGAGTTCCTGCTCCGTCTTGTCGAAGTTCTCCTTTTCGCTGAAGTCCATCTGGGTGATGATCTGCAGTGACCTGTCCACGTTCTCCATAGCGAGGTCGGCCATCCTGAGGATTTCCCTTCTTACCTGACCGACTGCAACAGCTGGAGTCCTGAGGAGGTTCTCGTCGAGGTATTTAAGACGCATAGCAGGCTCTGCGTTCTTCTCCTTTCCTTCCGGCAGCATCTTGCAGACGGCATTTACCAGAGGCGTCGTAAGAGGCAGCACAACGGCTACCGTCACTGTGTTGAAGAATGTATGGAACATCGCGAGCTGAGTCTGAGGGGCTCCCGGGAAGAGTTTTGCGAATACGGAACCGTAGCTGATTCCGTTTGTGACAAGATTCAGGATCAGTCCGGCAATGAGGAAGAGGGCTACACCGAAGCAGTTGAACAGCAGGTGGATAAGTGCCGTCCTTCTTGCGTTGAGGCTGCTGGTCATTCCGGCGAGGATTGCCACTACGCAGGATCCGATGTTGGAACCCATCGTAAGCAGGATGCCCTGGTCAAGAGAGATCAAGCCGGTCACTACCATCGCAAGTGCGATTGATGTCATCACGGATGAACTCTGGATTATCGCCGTCAGCACTGCTCCGATCAATACCAGCAGCAGAGGATTGCCGATGCTTGCAAGCAGGCTCTTTACTCCGTCCTGTGCCGCGAATGCCTCCATTGAGCCGCTCATCAGCGAGAGTCCCACGAATAGCATACCGAATCCGGTTATGATTCCTCCGGTCGTCTTCCAGGTGCTTTTCTTCGAGAACATCATCAGGAAGGCTCCCACTCCTGCAAGTGCCGAGAATATCATCGTCGTTGAGATTCCGCCTCCTCCGAACATACCGAGGGCCACGATCTGTGCCGTCACCGTCGTACCGATGTTTGCTCCGTAAATCAGCGTCGCCGCCTGATACAGTGAGATAATTCCGGCGTTCACGAATCCGATGGTCATCACCGTCGTCGCTCCGGAGCTTTGTATCAATGCCGTGCTGGCTGCTCCGATACCTACGCCCAGAAGCGGGTTGGAAGATGTCTTTGAGAATAATTTCTTGAGCCTTTCGGAACTTGCTGCCTCCAGGTTTGAACTCATCATCTGGCAGGCTATAAGGAAGATTCCAATGCCGGACAGAAGAGTCAGAACTGCTTTAAGAATTTCGATAAAGTCCATTTAGTTCTCTTTAAATTTCTTGCCTTGACTACAAATGTACAAAAATGAATACAAAAAAAGCGACAGCCGTTTGACTGTCGCTTCATTTACAGGGAAACTGCCCTTGCTATGCTCAGATAAAGAAATCAAACCAATTTCATTCAAAAGAAGACAAACGAACGGTTCCAAACATTCTGATTGTTAAATAAATAGTGTGTAGTTGAACTGGCGAGTATTTTAATACCTGGCCTCTAACCACTGCCCGAAGAAGCGGTCATATACCATATATCCATCCGGAGAACGGTAGACTATCTCTTCTTCCAGCATTCTTGATAAGGCGCTTTTTACGCTGCTGGTTGCTGTGAGTCCATACTTTGTGATGAATCCTCCTGCGGTTATTTCTTTTACCTTTTTTTCTTTTGCGATGGCCTTTATCAGTTTTACCTGCCCCTTTGGGTATACCTGGAGCAGATGCTGATAATAGAATTCATTCTCCTGCAAAATCTCAAGCATACACTCTTGCAAGAGGGTGGAGTCAATGACACGTCCTGTTTTTGCATACATCCGGTTTAGAATCATCTGAATGTACCATGTATAACCCTCATAAGCAGCGTATAAATAATGGAACACTTCTTTTGACAGAGAGCGGCTCTGGCCTTTGAAGAATGATTCTGCGAATCTGTAATATGCATCCTCGTCGATTATTCCTATTGTTATCTCTGAGGTGCTTTGGTAGAAAGGACGTTTTGGAGAAAGGAACATCTCTCCAAGCATATGAGATTGGCTGCCGGAGAATATAAAATGTACGTTATGCAAGTCCTGGACGTATGAACGAAGCAGTGCCTCCACGTTTTTCTCGGGATAATTGGCTATTTGCTGGAACTCGTCAAAGGCGATATAACAAGTTTTTTCAGACTGTTTTAAATAATTGAAAACCTGTTCCAGGGTACTTGCTTCTGTTCCTGCAGTAACATCCAGCCCGAATTTTGGCTGTCCGGTTATCTGATCCACAGTAAGGTTTGGGCGAAGGCCCTTGTGCCCCAGCACAGCCGAGGCAAAAGCCTGTGTGAAATCATAGAGGGACTCGGTAGGATACAAGTCTATGTAAATAGCCGTGGCCTGTGCGTCCTGTTCCTTTATCAGATGGAAGACATGTTTGATAAGACCCGTTTTCCCAAGTCTTCTGGGCGATGTCAGGGTGATGTTTCTCCCATTGTGAAGTGTATCCAAAAGAGCTGCAGTCTCTTTTTTTCGGTCACAGAAATACTCCGGAGACTCATATCCGGTTATAAGGAAAGGGTTGACAATCTTAGTATCCATGTCATTGCGGTTTTTGCGTTGCGAAAATATCGCAACACAAATATCGCAATAAATAATGTAATATCAAAACCCCCGGAAGATAAACCTTTTCTTCCGGGGGTAAGAGATTATATCTGGCGCTTAAAGCGCACTAGGTTAGTTGTTTGCCGTTACTGTCTCTCCAAAATAAAGCAATGAAAAAACAAAAAAGCGACAGCCGTTTGACTGTCGCTTCATTAAGAGCGGAAAACGAGACTTGAACTCGCGACCCCCACCTTGGCAAGGTGGTGCTCTACCAACTGAGCTATTTCCGCATTATGTTTCCCCGGTGGTTCGTTGGGATTGCAAAGGTACGAAGAATTTCGACAGTTGCAAATCTTTTGTGAATTTTTTTCGAGGAATTTTAAGTTTTTTCTTCGCTTTTTCGTGGTTTTAGACCTCTACACAGGTGCTGAACTCCTTGAGGAAGCGAAGGTCGTTTTCAAAATAGTGACGAAGGTCGTTGACCTGCCACTTGAGCATAGCGATACGCTCGACGCCCATACCGAAGGCGAATCCGCTGTACTTTTTGCTGTCGATGCCGGAAGCCTCAAGGACGTTAGGGTCAACCATACCGCAGCCGAGAATCTCGAGCCAGCCAGTACCCTTGCAGATGTTGCAGCCCTTGCCCTTGCAGATGTTGCAGCTTACGTCAACCTCGGCAGAAGGCTCGGTGAACGGGAAGTATGAAGGACGCATACGAATCTTGGTCTCAGGGCCGAACATCTCCCTTGCAAAGAGGAGGATGGCCTGCTTGAGGTCTGCGAAAGTGACGTTCTCATCAACATAGAGACCCTCGATCTGATGGAAGATACAGTGTGCGCGGGCTGAGATAGCCTCGTTTCTGAACACACGGCCAGGGCAGACTACTCGGATCGGGAGAGACTGCTTTTCCATCGTGCGGACCTGGACGCTGGAAGTGTGGGTCCTGAGAAGGAGTGGGTTCGGATGACCGGCGCTTACGAAGAAGGTGTCCTGCATATCTCTTGCAGGATGGTTAGGCGCGAAGTTGAGGGCCTCGAATACGTGGTAGTCATCTTCGATCTCCGGTCCCTCGGCAACGTCGTAGCCGAATTTGCGGAAGATGTCGACGATCTCCTTGCGTACGATTGAAACCGGATGACGGGAGCCGAGCTGGTATGGCTCTCCAGGCATCGTGAGGTCTTCCTTCGGAGCAGCGTCCATAGCGGCCTGCTCTGCGTTGGCCTTGAGCTCTTCAATTCTTGCAGCGGCCTGCTGCTTGAGCTCATTGAGTTTCTTTCCGAATTCCTTCTTCATCTCTGGTGCGACGGTACGGAATTCTTCAAAGAGTTTTGTAATCTCGCCTTTCTTTCCGAGGAAGCGAACTCTTGCGTCCTCGACATCCTTCATTGTCTTTGTCTGAAGATCGCCAAGTTCTGCAAGTATCTGTTCAATCTGTTCTTTCATATCAAATCTGATCTGTTCAATCTGAATCTATCCGTCAATTCGGACTGCAAATGTAATTATTTTCCTTCTTTTTCTTTGCGTTTGTCCCGGGCTTTCTTCTCCTTGCCTGCCCCGAGCTTGAGGTATTTGGCCCACTGCTTGTCGTTGAGAATGGCCTTCATCGCGTCATAGGTCTTTTCATTCCACTTGTCCGCAACCTTGGTGTAGAGGTCTGAATTCGCAATTTTTGCTTCCACGTACTTGTCGTACTCAGCCTGCATCGATTTGAGATTGTATGTCAGGATGCTGTCGGCATAGAAAATCTGCCAGTCTTCGAGGGCCAGCTGGCTTTCATACTTGGAAACCTCCTTTTCCACATATTCATAGAGCTGCTTCTCAATCTCTTCCTTGCTAGGCCTTCCGTTCTGGGCGAAGGCCGTAAAAGAAATTGCCAATGCGATTAGGGCTGATGCGCGAAGTGTCATTCTACTGATAATTTTTTGTAGTTTTGTAATCACACAAAGTTAGATATTTTTAGATATTAAAGAAAAATACAAAAATGAGCATCAAGTCAGCCCTGTATGGCCTTATTTTCACGGCCGCGCTGTCATTCAGCCTCGACGCAGAAGCGTGCACTAACATCCTCATCACCAGAGGAGCAAGCAAGGACGGATCCAACATCATATCCTATGCTGCGGATTCGCACGTCAACTATGGAGAACTCTATTTTCACCCGGCCGCAGACTGGGCTCCGGGCACTATGCTGAGAGTTACCAACTGGGATACCGGACAGTATATGGGAGACATCCCACAGGTGGCCCATACATACAAGACTGTCGGAAATATGAATGAGCACCAGCTCATCATCGCGGAGACTACATTCGGAGGCAGAAGTGAGCTCGAGGACAGGAAAGGAATCCTTGATTACGGATCACTCATATATATTACTCTCCAGAGGGCAAGCAATGCACGCGAGGCCATAAAGACCATCGTGGAGCTTGCGAACACCTACGGATATGCATCCGAAGGCGAGTCCTTCTCAATCGCCGACAGGGACGAAGTCTGGGTGATGGACCTTATCGGCAAGGGAATGAATATCCGTAACGGAAAGAATATGGACAAGGGAATCGTATGGGTGGCGCGCAGAGTGCCAGACGGATACATATGCGCACACGCCAACCAGGCGCGAATCACGACCTTCCCGCTGGACGACCCGGACAACTGTATGTATGCTGAAGACGTCATCTCCTTCGCCAGAAGGAAGGGCTATTTCAGCGGAGCGGACGAGGAATTCTCATTCAGCGCAGCCTATGCTCCTTACGATTTCGGAACCGTGAGAGCCTGCGATGCCAGGGTGTGGGCGGCATACAACCTTCTCAGCAAGGGCTGGTTCACATACAAGGATGAGAATGGAAAACTTGTCACCAAGGATGCCTACAACTGGCTTGACTATGCTATGGGCTATGACCTGGAAAACAGGATGCCGCTGTTCATCAGACCGGTGGACAAGATATCCGTGAAGGACGTTGCCAATGCGATGAGAGACCATTATGAGGGAACGCCGATGGATATGACGACCGATATCGGAGCCGGCGGAAACGCCCTCCCTTACAGGGCCCGTCCGCTTGACTGGTCAGTAAACGACACTACATATGTGAACGAGCGCGCGATCGCCACCCAGCAGACAGGATTCTGGTTCGTGGCCCAGGCGAGATGCTTCCTCCCTGATGTCATCGGCGGTCTTCTCTGGTTCTCGGTAGATGATGCCGCGACATCATATGTCACTCCTATATACTCAAATGTGGATGCGGTGCCTGACTGCCTCCGTGAAGGAAACGGAAACATCATCACCTATTCCGCAACCTCACAGTTCTGGATCAACAACAGAGTGGCAAATTCCTGCTACAAGATGTACAACCATATGGCTCCTTATGTCCGCGACAGAATCGACAGATTCGAAGACGCGCAGATGGAAAAGCTGGTCCCTGAAATGGACAGGAAGGCCCTTGAGGAGTACAACAAGATTGCCTACAAGCTTCAGGACAGACTAAAGAAAAACGCCAACGCGAGAGTCTCAAGCGACCCTCTCGTCGGCGTCAGAAAAATGCTTACCGAATATTCTGTAAAGACTGCTCAGGACCAGTTTGCGGCTTGGGTTCAGCTGGAACAGGACCTTCAGGTCAAGTTCCTCGACTTCAACGTCAAGCCTCAGAATCCTGACGGAACCTTCCGACACAGCGAGCACTCGAAGAAATTCCCGTCAAGGGTGCTTCATCCGGGCTACACGGACAAGTGGAAGGACGCAGTCATCAAGGACAACGGAGAAACTCTCCGCGTGCGTTAGTTCCTGAGAAATACTTTGCCGTCCTTTGCGTCGGCCGTGATGGCACTGTCCTTATGGATGGTGCCATTCAGTATATCCGTGGCAAGCTTGTTCAGCAAGTCTCTCTGGACAATCCTCTTGATAGGACGGGCTCCGTAGGCAGGATCGTATCCCTCCTTCGTGAGGGCCTCCTCGAAGTCCTTTGTCCACTCGATGGAGATGTTGCTCTCTGAGAGCTTCTGCTGAAGGTTCTTCATCTGGATCCTGAGAATCTCAGTGATGTCGTCCTTGGTAAGAGGGTCGAACATTATGATTTCGTCGATACGGTTGAGGAACTCAGGTCGGAAGGTCTGCTTGAGGACTTCCATAGCCTTGTCGTTGCCCTCTTTGCTGCCGTCGATGAACTCCGATCCGGCGTTGGATGTCATAATGAGGATGGTATTCTTGAAGTCCACGGTCCTGCCCTTGTTGTCGGTCAGACGACCGTCGTCAAGAACCTGGAGGAGGACGTTGAAGACATCAGGATGGGCCTTCTCGATTTCATCCAGGAGGATGACGGAATAAGGCTTTCTCCTTACGGCCTCCGTCAGCTGGCCGCCCTCGTCGTATCCTACGTATCCCGGAGGAGCGCCCACGAGACGGCTCACCGTGTGCCTCTCCTGGTATTCGCTCATATCGATTCTGGTAATCATACTCTCGTCATTGAAGAGGAACTGGGCCAGAGTCTTCGCAAGCTCGGTCTTGCCCACGCCTGTCGTACCCATAAAGAGGAACGAACCGATAGGCCTCTTTTCGTTGGAAAGGCCTGCGCGGCTTCGTCTTACGGCATCGGCCACGGCACGGATGGCGCGGTCCTGGCCGACCACTCTTGCGTGGAGCTCGTCTTCCATCTTGAGGAGCTTGTCCTTCTCGCTCTCGAGCATCTTGGCCACAGGGATGCCGGTCCATTTTGCAACGACTTCTGCGATGTCCTGAGGCGTTACGGACTCAGTGATCACAGGGTCCTTTACGGCAGCCTGTTTTGCGGAAAGCTCGTCGATCTTCTTCTGAAGCTCTGCCAGGGTGCCGTACCTGAGCTCGGCAACCTTGCCGTAGTCTCCGGCACGCTCCGCGCTCTGAGCCTGAATCTTCACGTCCTCCATCTTCTGGCGGGCGTTCTGCAGGTCGGTGAGTATGCTCTTCTCGGCATTCCACCTTTTCATAAGGGCGTCCCTCTTTCCGTTGAGGTCCTTGAGCTCTTCTTCAATCTTGTTCATCTTCAGGCCCACGCCTTCGCGCTTGATGGCCTCCTTCTCGATTTCCAGCTGCCTGATGGAGCTGTTGAGTTCGGCGATAGGTTCAGGAACGGAGTTCATCTCCAGCCTGAGCTTTGAAGCGGCCTCGTCCACAAGGTCGATGGCCTTGTCCGGGAGATAACGGTCTGAGATGTATCTGTGGGACAGGTTGACGGCTGCGATGAGGGCGTCGTCCTCGATACGTACCCTGTGATGGTTCTCGTACTTCTCCTTGAGTCCACGCATAATCGCGATGGATTCCGATGGAGACGGCTCATCAATCATAACCTTCTGGAATCGGCGCTCCAGGGCCTTGTCCGTCTCGAAGTATTTCTGATATTCGTCAAGGGTGGTTGAGCCGATTGTCCTCAGCTCACCCCTTGCAAGGGCCGGCTTGAGGATGTTGGATGCGTCCATCGCTCCGGAAGTACGTCCCGCTCCGACGAGGGTATGGATCTCATCGATGAAGAGGATGATTTCTCCGGCTGAATCCACGACTTCCTTGACGACTCCCTTGAGCCTCTCCTCGAACTCGCCCTGGTATTTAGCACCCGCAATGAGGGCACCCATATCCAGGGAGTAGATCTTTCTGTCCTTGAGGTTCTCCGGAACCTGTCCGTCAACTATTTTCTGGGCTATGCCTTCGGATATGGCGGTCTTGCCGACACCAGGCTCACCTACGAGAATCGGGTTGTTCTTTGTCCTTCGGCTGAGAATCTGAAGGACCCTTCTTATTTCTTCGTCCCTGCCGATGACAGGGTCGAGTTTTCCTTTGGAGGCCTGCTCGTTCAGATCCTGAGCGAAGCGGCTGAGGAATTCGAATTTCTTGTTTGCAGTTTCCATAGTGTGATCTTTTTAAATAAAAAAACAGTCGCCCGGCATCTGCCGGACAACTGCTTAATGTCAAATTATATTCCAACGCCCTTTGACTGACAAATTGTCAGCCGCGGGAATTACTCTTGTACAGGAGCCTCAGTAGCTGGAGCCTCTGCTGCAGGAGCCTCTGTTGAAGGCATTGCTGATGCAGGGAACTCAGGTGCTGCGTTTTCCTGAACGGCTTCAATCTCGTTGGTGATGTCAACGCCAGGCTTGTTGTTTCCGCCTGTCGTGAATGAGGTAACGATTGAAATTACGAGGATGAATGATACGAGACCCCAGGTGAGCTTCTCGAGGAAGTCAGCTGTCTGTCTTACACCAAAAGCCTGGTTACCTGCAACGAAATTGCTGGCAAGACCCTCTCCCTTTCCGCTCTGGAGGAGAACCACCAGCACGAGAAGAAGGCTGGCAATTACGATAAATACCGTAAGAGTAATGAATAGTGCGCTCATATTTTTTGTTTATTTTTTTCAATAAGGGTTGCAAAGTAAGCACTTTTTTCCGGATATCGCAAAATAAGTTTGGAATAGATTCCGTTGGCCAGTTCATAGAGGCCCTGTTTCTCGTAAATCTTTGCGAGCGTTTCAGTTGCGACTTCGGTTCCTTTCTCTTCTGCAATCGGAGTCGCATCCCCATCCTTCGTACCAACGATCTTGGCGATCTCGTTGAAAATCGAGCCTTCCTGACGGCTTGCGTCCTGGTACTGGTCTGATGAGAAAAAGTCTCCCCCGACGACCGCACGCGCCGGTCTGGACGGTCTTTCCTTCTTTTCCGGGCGGGCTATTCCGTGGGTGATTTCCCTTGAAACCATATAGATTGCCGCAGATTCCACCGTGGTCGGGTCCTTCTGTGCAAGGACCTTCCTGGCCGCCGCGAACCAAGGGTATTGGTCCACTACCGCACGAAGTTCCTCAGGACTCAGCTTCTTCAGGTCCTGAGTCTTTATTTCCGGATTTTCTACCACTGTGCTACCGTTGCGTTGAAGATGTCGTCGCAGAGTTTCTCTATGATTTCTTCGCAGAGAGTGCTTTCGACTGCGTCAAGAGAGTTCGTCGAATCGTAGTCCGCGTATTGTGAGAAGCTCTTTTCGAGGTCCTGGGAAGAATCCTTCCTGTTCGTGAACTTGATTTTCACGGTGACGGTGAGGCGGTTCTGTGAAGCGACTTCGTCAGCTGTCACGGCCGTCGCCCTTACGTCGTAGCCTGTGATCTCGCCTTCGATTTCGAGGTCTCCGTCCATATCGACCTGCTCAAGTCTTGTCTGTTTCCTGAACTGGTCCTTGACGGCTTCGGTGAGGTCGTTGCTGAGGCTAGGGTTCACCTTGAGGGCTTTGTACTCGAAGTAGTTGATGGTGATGGTCTTCACCGAAGTGTAGTCAATTGACGATCCGGTGAAGGAGTAGATTCCGCACGAGCGGAGAATCATCAGCGTACAGAGCAAAGCTGCAACGATGCCTATTCTGGCGAGTATGAGTCTTATTTTTCTCATTTGTCGAGACTGTATCTTTTAATCCATCTGTAGAGGGTGCGCTCGGAGATGCCCAGTTCGTCCGCGGCTACTTTTCTGTTGCCGCCGCTGCGCTCCAGCGCCTTCCTGATCAGGTCCTCATTCATTTTCTGTACCGAAAGCGTCAGAGGTGCGGCATCCTGCCACTCCACCTCTTCCGGTTCCGGGTTCTGAGGCTCCGGCTGAATGTGGCTCTGGATTGGAGCCGTGTTGATGTTCGATGTCGGGATAGGTGCCTGGATAGGAGGCTGCAGAGGCGTCTGGCCTGTAGCCATCGGGCTGTTCTGCCTTTCCTGCTTCAGTTTTTCCACGTCCTGCTTCAACTCGATGAGGGCCTTGATGATCATCTGACGGTCGGCGTCCGACATTCCAGAGCCTCCCTGCTGAGGTCCGTCAAAGACGGCAGGAAGAGCTTCTTCTTCCCGAGGCATATAGAGCGAAAGCGTCGGCGCGTCCAGGACCACTCTCTCCGTGGTCGGGGTGAGCGGCTTTGACTCAAGGGCGGTGATTGTCTCGGCGACGTTCTTGAGCTGGCGGATGTTGCCCGGCCAGCGGTAGTTGATGAGCATCTGCACGGCGTCGTTGGTTAGAGCGACCTTGCAGATTCCGTTTCTTGCCGAAAAGTCCGATGTGAACTTGCGGAAGAGAAGGTAGATGTCACCCTTCCTTTCACGGAGCGCCGGCATCCTTATCTGGATTGCGTTGAGTCGATAATATAGATCTGCCCTGAATTTGCCCTGGGCTACGGCGTGGGAGAGGTTCACGTTGGTCGCGGCAATCACCCTGACGTCCGTCTTCTGGACCTTTGATGAACCGACTTTTATGAATTCTCCGTTTTGGAGGACTCTGAGCAGCTTTGCCTGTGACGGGAGCGGAAGCTCACCTATTTCGTCAAGGAAGAGCGTGCCTCCGTCGGCTTCCTCAAAATAGCCTTTCCTGGTCTCCGTCGCTCCTGTGAATGAGCCTTTTTCGTGGCCGAAGAGCTCAGAATCGATGGTCCCTTCCGGAATGGCTCCGCAGTTTACGGCAAAGTATTTGCCAGTCTTTCTGCGGCTGTTCTGATGGATGATCTTTGGGATGTTCTCCTTTCCGACTCCGCTTTCTCCTGAAACAAGAACAATGAGGTCCGTCGGAGCCACGGCCACGGCCGTCTCCAAAGCCCTGTCGAGGGCGGCGTCAGAACCTACGATATCGTATTTGTTCTTGAGTTTTTGTAATTCCTGAGAATCCATCATTTTGTTTTTGCAAAGTTAATAAATCAAGGAAAAAAGAAAAAGTATGATTATATTTGTCCCCCAAAGACAAAAGTTTAACAATTCTTAATACAATCAAAAATGAAAAGTTTAAAGACACTCGCAGCTGCAGCACTTGCTCTTACAGCTGTTGCCTGCTCTTCTCCTGAGAAGATGGCAAAACAGGCAGAGAACGTCACAGTAACTTGTGAACCAGCTGTTCTTGAAGTTGTTGCAGGTAAGATCGAGGCTACTGTAACCGTAACCTATCCTGCGGATTATTTCAATCCTAGAGCTCTCCTCGAGGTTACTCCTGTAATCGTTTACGACGGAGGCGAGGCAGCAGCACCTGTTCTTACATACCAGGGCGAGAAGGTAAAGGATAACTACAAGGTTGTTTCAAAGGACGGCCAGACAGTTACCGAGAAGCTCACATTCGACTATGTTGAAGGAATGGAGCAGTCTTACCTCGAGCTTCGTGGTGTTGCAAAGAAGGCTAAGAACATCAAGAAGTCAGCTACTCTTCCTTCAAAGAAGGTTGCAGACGGTGCAAACACAACTTATATGCTCGTAAAGACAAGCGGCGCCCTTTCTTACAAGGCTGACGCTTATCAGGATGTAATCGCTCAGTCAGCTGAGGGACAGATCCTTTACTCAATCAACTCTGCCGATGTTGCCAACAAGCAGCTCAAGGCTCAGTCAATCAAGGATTTCCAGGCTGCTCTCGACGAGATCAAGGCTAACGAGAGAAAGACTCTCAAGGGAACCGAGGTTGTTGCTTACGCATCTCCAGACGGTGGTGAGGAGCTCAACACCAAGCTTTCTGACAAGCGTTCCGTTTCAGCTGAAAAGGCTTGGAACAAGGTTGTCAAGGGCAAGGAAGTAGCCGCACCTGAGGTTAAGTCAGTAGGTCAGGACTGGGAAGGCTTCCAGGAGCTCGTTTCAGAGTCTGACATCCAGGACAAGGACCTCATCATCCGCGTTCTCAATATGTACAGCGATCCTGCAGTTCGTGAAAGCGAGATCAAGAACATCTCTGAGGTTTACACAGAGCTCAAGAAGGGTGTCCTCCCTGAACTCCGCCGTGCACGCTTCATCGCTAACGTTGAGTACAAGAACTACACAGCTGAGGAGCTCGCTGCCCTCGTTGACGAGAACATCGACGTTCTCGATGAGGAGGCTGTTCTCCGCGCTGCTGCAAACGCAAAGAAGCTTGACAAGAAGATCGAGCTCTACAAGAAGGCTATCGAGAAGTTCGACAGCGACCGCGCTCAGTACAACCTCGCAGTTGCTTACCTCCAGAAGGGTGACAACGCTGCTGCAAAGAAGGCTCTCGCTGCTGTAAAGGCTGACGATGCTGACGTGAAGAACGCTAATGGTGTTCTCGCACTCCGCAACGGTGACCTCGAGGCTGCTGCAAAGGCATTTGCTGCTGCCGGCAACGACGACGCAAAGGCTAACCAGGCTGTTGTTGACATCCTCAACGGCAACTATAGCGCTGCTTACGCTGCACTCAAGGATCAGAAGGGCTGCAACGCTGCTCTCGCTGCTCTCCTTACAGACAACGTAGACGCTGTTTACGCAAAGGCTTGCTCTTGCCCTCACGGATCATACATCAAGGCTGTCGCTGCTGCTCGCCAGGGCAAGGCTGATGATGTCAAGAAGTATCTTGAGGTTGCTTGCAAGGACGACGCTCTCAAGGCTCGTGCTGCAAAGGACATCGAGTTCGCTGACTACAGGTAGTCTAAACCAAAGAATAAATATGAGGGCTGTCATCGCAAGATGACGGCCCTTTTTTTCTTGGAAAACAAAATTTTATTGTATATTTGCAATCCCGTTTGGCATTCAGTACAAACTGACCCTCGGAATTGGAGAGGTGGGTGAGTGGCTGAAACCAGCAGTTTGCTAAACTGCCGTACACATTTCCGTGTACCAGGAGTTCGAATCTCCTTCTCTCCGCAAAGACCCGGCAACTTTTTGCCGGGTCTTTTGTTTTATACCCCTGCCGTCAGGGAAACTTAATTGGACGCTGATATCAGGGAATCAATGTATGCGGACATCTCGTCCCTGTGGCTCATTATTGCCTTGAACAAGGCCATCTGATTGCGTGTCCTGACGAGGTTGTGGTCAGGATATTTTATTTTATAATAGGTGTCGCCGGCGATGTAGTCCGTAAGGAAGCGGACGGCCTGCATATATGGGAAGAGCATTGCTCCGTATGGAAGGTTGTCGGTCTCCGTCTTGGTGAGGAAGGCTTTTGCCGATTCGATGTAGCCCTTTGCAAAAGCTTTGAAGATGTCCATCCTGAATTCCACCTTGTCCGTGTCCGGATCGTCTTCCGCAAGGGTGTTTCCGGCTGTTCTGAGGAAGTCGCCGAAATCGGAGAATACGAAGCTCGGCATCACCGTGTCGAGGTCTATTACGCAGAGGACATTGCCGTCCTTGTCGAAGAGCATATTGTTGACCTTGGTGTCGCAGTGGCAGATGCGCTTGGGCAGAAGGCCTTCCCTATACATCCTTTCGGCCTTGCACATTTCTTCGTCATAGACTGCGATTTCTTCAACGAGGGCCCTGACCTCAGGGTCCGCCATCCTTCCGGCCTTGTCTTCCTTTATGGCCTGTTTCAGCTGGCGGGAACGCAATTCCATATTGTGGAAGTCCGGGATCGTCTCTCCGAGATTCTCCTTGATGTCCGAAAGCATTGCTTCGAAGTTGCCGAAGGCCTTGCCGGCATAGTATGAGTATTCGGAATTTACGGAGTCGTAGGTGTAGGCGTCCGGTATGAATACGGATACTCTCCAGAATGTGCCGTCATCTTCGAAATAGGTCTTGTCGCTGCCCTTCAGTTTCACAAACCTAAGGACCTTTCGGTCGATGTCCGCAGTGCCGGCGGCTTCGTATTTGGCGCGGATATGGTCAGTGACGGCGACGATGTTGCTCTGAAGCAGATCGACGTCGGTGAAGATGGCATTGTTGATTCGCTGCAGGACGTAGTCCGGTGCGCCTGGAGAAGTGGTTACTTTGTAAGTGTCGTTGATTAGTCCGGTGCCCATCGGGGCAATGGATTCTATCGTGCCCTCAATTTCAAACTGAAGGGCGATTTCTGTGGTTTTGTTTCTCATAGTCGCATTTTTATATGTATACAAACATATAATTTATTGTTATCTTAGTCAACTAAAACAATCTTTTTTCAAAGACGTATGCGAAAATTATTAATGGTAATGTTGGCCACGCTGTGCTTTCTTTTCTGCGGCACAACGGCGAAGGCTCAGCGTCTCGCAGTAGGAACCAACGCGTTGGAATGGTATGTGACGGCCCCGAATGCTCAGGTAGTAGTGGTTACGGGAGAAAGGACAACCCTGCATTTTGACGGGTTGTATTGCAATAAACCTTTCGGAAAGGACATTCGTCTCGCGTCCTTTTCCCCGGAAGTCAGATATTGGTTCATCGGCAGGCCTTTCACAAAGTTCTTCGTCGGAGGAGTGGCTGGTTTCAATGAATATAAGTATAACCGCAAGGATACTGAGCATAATGGATATGCATATACGGCCGGTCTTTCTGCCGGTTACGATTTCCTGCTCGGAAAGAAGCTCAGTCTCGACCTTTCAATTGGTGCCGGCGTAGCCCGTTACCGCGAGAAGGATGGAGACAATGGCTTTGCACCAGTGCCTATGAAACTTGGTGTTTCACTCATTTACGTAATCGAATAGTATGAAGCGATATATTACGCTGCTCCTTCTGGTCTTCGTTTCCGGGATGAGCTTATTTGCGCAGGGCGACCGTATCCTTGTCGGCGGAACGATCGTCAACAAGGCTACCGGAAAGCCGGTTGATATGAATTCGACATATGTCGAGATTCTTTCTTTCGATACTCCGGCCCAGGCGCAGGATTGTATGGACCGTCTCAAGAATGGAGAGGACAGCCAGACCCTCGCAGCTCAGATCACTTGTTTCGCAAGCACGGTGCCTTATTCAAATGCTTATTATGAGATCAAGGTCGCACCTTTCGGCGCCCTTGTCTTCAAGGTCGGCCTCGGCAACGACAATATCCAGATGCACCTCGTGAACAACAGGTCGGCCTATGACCATCCTATCGAGGTCAATACAGTCCTCGACGGAGCCAAGGTGACCGCCAAGTTCTCAAGGGTTTCCGCCATCCCTCCTCAGGGCATTATCGACGGCGACCTCTGGACCGTTTCCAGCGGCATCCAGACTCCGTGCGACTCTTCAAAGTCGTGGTGCCGAATGATCGTGCAGCCTATCCTTATCGAGAGTCTTACGCGTGACACCGTCTCTTTCCTTCGACCTTTCGTCGTTGACGGAAAGCAGTATGCTCTCACCCAGCTCAGAAGGCAGGACTACAAAATGGAAGCGAATGATCCTCTCACGGATTACATCAGACAGGGCGTAAACCTCGAGCGTCAGGCCCAGACTTTCGCTTGGAAGGATTCCATCCGTCTGAAGGATCCGAACAAGGAATATACTGTTCTCGGCGTCGTCCAGTTCGAGAACTACAAGTATATCTACAGGCACAAGACTCTTGTCTTCTCTACGGCCCGCAATCGCCGTCCGACCAAGTTTATCGAGCCGGTCGGCGGTCCGTATGCCCTTGATCCTGACGATTACAAGGAGGCTCCGAGAAAGGTTCAGCACGACGTGTCTGCGGAGATGTCGCTTACCTTCAAGATCGGCAAAGCCGAGTTCGACGATGCCAATCCTCAGAACAAGGCCAGTCTTGACGCCCTCAAGGAGGACCTCTACAGGGTTACCCACGAGGAGGGGTCTCATCTCAATGAGTTCGTCATCGAGTGTACCAGCTCTCCTGACGGAAACTATTCCCGCAACCTCGAACTCTCACGCCGCCGTATGGCATCTGCCCAGAAGACCATCAAGAATTTCCTTCCTGAATATCTCAGGGACAGGGTTTACTGGAGAACGCCTAAGGTGAACGTGGCATCCTGGAACGAGGTCGCCGACCTTCTTGAATCTGAGGGAGAGAATGAAGTTGCAGCCAAGGTGCGCAAAGTCGTTTCTGAAAACCCGGGAAGGCAGGACCGTCAGTCATACCTGGTGAAAAAGCTTGATGAGTACAGGGACGTGGTCGTTCCTGTTCTCCCTCAGCTCCGCAAGGTCCGCTATGAGTATGTCCAGGAAGTGTTCAGGGAGTATTCTCCAAGTGAAATTATGCGCAAGTATAACTCCGGCGTAAGGAAGTTCGAGCCATATGAGTACTGGACGCTCTTCCAGGAAGTGAAGGATACTGCAGCCCTCGAGCGTCTCTACAGGGATGCCAACGAGGAGTACAAGGCCCTTTACGGCAAGCCTTGGATCCTTCCGTCAAATGCCCTCGCCTGTCTTTATCTTGAGAGGGGCCAGGTAGACACCACCCTTCTTGCTCCGTTCATTGACTATAACCTTACCCATTCTGATCTGAGCATCTACAATCAGAATACGAGGAAGTACGACATATATAATCCATCTCCTGTCGTTGCGAACCAGCTGATGATGTTCCTTGCGAACAAATCATACCCGGAGGCTTCCGTCCTCGCGCAGATGCTTCCAGACAATGACGACTACCAGCTCGCAAGGGCTCTTGCACTTTGCTACAGGGGATATTATCAGGGGGGCAACTCCTTCCAGGACAAGGCCCGCAACCGTAGAGTGTTCGAGATCATCGAGGCCTCTTCTCCTCTTAACGAGGTCGTGATCAATCTTGCCCTTAAGACTGCCGCAGGCAATGCTGCAGCATCGGCAGCAATCGACGAGGAAGAGACGATCTCTTACTTTGAGAAGAAAGGCAAGATGGGCCTTTGGAATTATCTCAAGGCCGTCGTCGCAACCAGGGAGGCACAGGAGACTCTCAGCGGGGAGGCCGCGTTCAGTGTTGCCGTATTCCTTCTCAAGAGCTTCCAGATAGATCCCGTGTATATGGATTATGCAGCCGTTGACGGAGACCTCGAGAAGGCTGATTACGAGGAGGCGAAGAAGATGTATGACGAATGGAAAGGAGGAAATGAAAATGAATAAGACTATTATAGCTGCCGTCTGCCTTCTGGCGGGCGTGTCTGGCTTTGCCCAGAAGAAATATATGCTGGACGACACGTTCTATCGTGCCCAGTTCGGAACCAGCCAGCACCTTATGTCCGACCACGATTTCCGCTTCGGACAGGATTATATTTTCGGTGTGGGGAAAAGGATCAGCGACAGGAATTCCTTCCTCGTCAGCGGAACAATAGAGAGGTATTTCCCTGAGAATAATGGCGGGCGCCGCTGGCTCGGAGAAATCGACCTTCTCCACAGCTACCTCCTTTCCGATCCACAGGCCCGTTTCCAGGTATCAACTCTTGCCGGCGGAGGTTTCGACATCTTCCGTTATGACCTCAGGTGGCGTCATTCCGGCAATCTTCAGGCTGGCCTTGACCTGCGCTATGCATTCAACGACAAGGTGTCTCTTGTCGTGAGCCCTCTTGCCAAGGCTTTCATATTCGAAGAAGGAACGGATGAGAACCATTTCGAATATGGGGTTTCCGCCGGAATTCAGCTTGATCTTTCCGGAAAGAACAGAAAGGCTGAGTCTTTCCAGCATGGTTTGATAGAACGTGAGGCGAAGTCAGTTCTGGACTTCTCCTATGTGTCTGCGATGGCCGGTGTGCGTGAACATTATATGGGGCAGGACAAGATCAAGGCCGGAGACATCTATGGTGTGAATGTCGGAAAGAAATTCACTCCGGTGAGCGGACTCGTGGGCGCCGTTTATTATGGCGACTTCAGGAATACCGGGAACGCTACCTACCGTGAGGCCGAAGTTGCCGTTCTTTACAGGCTCGATGCCCTCAATCTTCTCTATGGATTTAATGAGGACCGCCCAATTACTCTCGCCGGCCTCGTTGGACCAGGCTTCGATGTGTTTAGAAGCCACGGAACCTGGGGACGGGCTTTCAATATGCAGGCAGGTCTCGAGCTTGGCATTGCCGTCACCCGCGACATTGATTTCGTGGTCAATCCTATGGTTGAGTTTATGGACGGCCGCCT
>JAILCZ010000131.1 GCA_024689985.1 Bacteroidales bacterium
ATGTAAGGATCACCCACGTCGAGGGCAGCCTCACCGACCATTACAATCCGGTGAACAAGACACTGAACCTCAGCGATTCAGTCTATTCAAGCGCTTCCATCGCAGCTGCGGCAGTAGCAGCCCACGAGTGCGGACACGCCCTGCAGCACGCGAAGGGATACCTTCCGCTCCAGCTCCGTTCAGCCCTCGTTCCTGCAGTGAACTTCGCCTCACAGGCCGTAACCTGGGTGATTCTCGCCGGCCTGCTTATGATCAAGCTCTTCCCTAACCTCATCTGGATAGGAATCGGACTGTACGCAGTCACCACGCTGTTCTCGTTCGTGACCCTTCCTGTGGAGATAAACGCCAGTTCAAGGGCCCTCAAGTGGCTCAAGTCTTCAGGCATCACCCAGGGTGAGACAAGCGTAATGGCGTTTGACGCCCTGAAGTGGGCGGCATACACCTACGTGATCGCAGCCCTCGGCTCGCTGGCTACGCTCCTGTATTACATTATGATAGCTAGTGGAAGCAGAAGAAATTAATCCGCAATCATAAGTCCCTGACGGACCTTGGCCACAGCCTCGGCTCCGCTTACGTGACCAAGGATTGCAAGACCGAATTCAATTGCGCATCCTGCCCCGCGTCCGGTAACGAGATTACCGTCCGTGACGGCAGGAGCTTTCGTATATACGGCACCCTTTGCCAGCATATGCTCCTGGAATCCGTCGAAGCAGGTGAATTTCTTGCCCTCGAGGCCGTCAAGCTGGGATGCGACCAGACCCGGAGCGGCGCAGATTGCGGCAACCGTGCCGCCCGCGTTGTAATGCTCCTTCATAATATCCATAAGAGGAGCATCGGCCGCAAGGTTTTTGGTGCCCGGCATTCCGCCTGGGAAGATGAGGACATTTTCAGACGAAGCGCCTGAGAAATCAGCCTCAGCCTTGAACTCAGACCAGGTAAGGTCGGCTACGGTCCTGATTGAATGTGAACCCGCAACTTCAGCTTTGTCATTGATTGAAACCGTCTTCACGGCAAGACCTCCGCGACGAAGAACGTCGAGCGTTGCGAGAGCCTCAGTCTCCTCGAAGCCCTCAGCCAGAAATAGATAGCTGCCTTTCATGATTTGAGTAAAAAAGAAATTAGTTGAGATGCCCCGATTCGAACGGGGACTAAGGGAACCAAAATCACTTGTGCTGCCATTACACCACACCTCAATTCCGGCTGCAAATATAAAAAGTTTTCAGTGAAAATTTTGCATTTCAAGTCTAAAAGACTACCTTTGCATTCCAATTTTCGCTTTTCGAATAGTAATAAAAAAATAAGATATGAAAAGAACATTCCAACCATCTGTACGCAAGCGCGTCAACAAGCACGGATTCCGTGAGCGTATGAGCTCAGCAAACGGACGTCGCGTATTGGCTTCACGTCGCCGTCACGGCCGCAAGAAGCTGACTGTTTCTTCAGAGGACAGATTCTAGTAATCTACCCTACATAGAAAATTCAAGCAGACCGTATGGCCTGCTTTTTTTATATCTATCAGTCTGCTATTTTACATCTTGAAAGCCTTAGGCTTCTGGATATGGCTGATCATCTGCGTGAAGAACGTGGAAAGAAGGCTGTCGCTATAGACAAGCCTGTGCTTCCAGGCATTCGCCTTCCAGCGGCGCCACTTCCAAGGCAGGAGTTTCACGATGTTCTTCGGCTTCGGAGAGCTGTATTCCGGACGGAGGATCTCTCCAAGGACCCTGGCCTCAAGCTCAGCATCCACCGGCATCGGAGGGAAGATGTCCTTGTCAAAGCCAAGATAATCGTAGCAGATGGCATTGATTGAGGCAAAGAACCTGTCCAGATTCTCATCCTTGAAAAGTTTTATGATTTTGCTCCAATCCACCTGGCGCCCATAGGCCTTCACGAAGAAGCCCCAGTCGAGGACCTGGCGGAGCACGAGCTCAGTCGGAGCGAAGTGGGTGCCGGCGTGACGGAGCAGGAAGATGGCGTTGAAAGTCGGCGACGGAAAATATACCGTAGTCTTCCCGCCTATCTCATAAGGGATGTTCCCGTGACCGGAAATCTGCAGCAGAACATTGTGGAACCTGATATTGGAATTGATGGATGCAGTGTTGAAGAATTCACTGTGGTTCTCGACCTCAATCCCTTCATAGTCAAATATTGAATGATGTTCCAGCTCGTAGCTGACAGGTATGCCCTCCTTTCGGATTATTTCATCGGCATCCTTCTGGCGTCCGAAGAGCCAGATATCCAGGTCTCCGCTCGGACGATGGCTCGGGACCGGATAGTTCAGACTCAGTCCATAGCCTTTCAGGACCATCATCCTGATATCTTCGGAGGCGAATTTCTCAGCAAGGTCGGCGATGACCCTCTCCATCCTCCCATAGGCCTTTTCCGAATTGACGGCCCCGTTCATATAGGTTAGTTTCATTTTCGGAGAAAGAGTCATTCCGGACTGGACCAACTTCTCCACCGCATCGTAGAATATGGCCCTGATGCCGTGATGCTTGCAGAATGAAATTATTGCATCGCTATGGTATTCCAGCATCCTGGAGGCAGCATCCTGATCAAGGTCAATTGAATCCGTGTGACCCAGTCCCAACCTTATCATAGAAAGGAAGAAATCGGCAGTCGAAGCTCCAGTATATCTGTTCAGCGCCGCAGCCATTATCCCTGCTTGGCGTTCCCAGGAGAATCTCTCCACATTTTCGCGGGCCTTCTGAGAAAAATCCTGGCCTAGTGACTGAAGCAGCTTGGACACGAAATCGTCGTCATCCCGTGGATCGAAGAGCAGGGCGCTGTCCCCCAGTATTTCAGGGAGAGAGGCCGCATTTGAAGACACTACAGGACATCCGCAGGCCTGGGCCTCGATGACAGGAAGGCCGAAGCCTTCATAAAAGGACGGGAAGACGAATGACCTGGCATTGGAATAATACCTGACAAGATCTTCGTCACTCACCCTGCCAAGAAGCCTTACGGCAGGATTTGACTTCAGTCCGTCCACATCCACCTTGGCGAAAGACTTGGACTGGCAGTCGCCGATGATATAGAGTTTAAGTCCGGGGACTTTCTCGGTGATACGGCCTAGATTTCTGACGATGAAACCGAAATTCTTGTTCGGTTTGAGGGAGGAGACGGCCAGTATGTAATTCTCTTTCCTGAGGTCTTCATCAGGGACAGGCTTGAATTCAGGACCTACGGCATTGTAGATGACCGTGATCTTGTTTTCAGGGATGCCGAACTCGGAAGATATTTCTTTCCTGGAGAACTCGCTTACGGTAAACAGATGCCTGGCCTTCGCACAGAGGCGAGGGAGCATATACCTGTACATAGCGACGAATGACCTTGAATAAGTCGAAGGATAGCGGGCCCAGGTAATGTCGTGTACGGTTATGAAATTGTTCGGATAGGAAAGAGGCGCCAGATTACAGAGATTAAGAAGAGGAGGACAGCCTCTGTCCTTCAGATATGCCGGCAGTTCAAACTGTTCCCAGCGATAGCCCGTCTTCTTTCCTATTATTCTGACTCCGAACTCATCGGCAAGGTCCTTATGCACGATATTGCAGGGAGCAAGCAGTATCAACTGCTCTCCGTATATCTTCTTCAGTTCACGGGTGATTTCAATTGCGAAGCGTTGTACACCGGTGAGTTTCTGAGTAAGGAATCTTGCGTTTATGTAAATCATATTATTGTTTCGAAATTGTCAATGATCTGGGGCCAGGAGAATTTGCTCAGGTCCGGATCGGTATGTTCTTCTTCAATATACGAGAGGATTTCCTCCGTCCACCTGGTCTTGTCCCAGCCTCCGATGAGTTTTCCCCTTCCACCGACGACTTCCGACATCGCGGAGTTGTCAGGCGAAATCACGGGACAGCCACAGAACATCGCCTCCAGCTGAGGCATTCCGAAGCCTTCATTGAGGGATGTGCTGACGAAGCAGTCCACGCTGTTGTACAGCTGCAGAAGGTCATCATCAGTAATGTATCCGCAGAACACCGTACTTTCCTTCGGGAAGGACGGGCTCTGTACGAATGACGCTATATCGGAATTTCTCCATCCGCTGGCGCCGACGACGAGGAGCCTTACACCTTTTTCATACAATGCCGGCATAAGGGACAGCAGGAAGGTGAGATTCTTCCTCGGCTCGAGGCTGCCGACAAACAGAAGTGTCCTGCCTTCAGTTATGCCGTATTTTGCGAGGACGGCCTTCTTCTGACCCACATCCAGGCCAAGTCTGTGGAAATATCCAGGAGTGGCGGAATCCCCTACTATGTAAGGCTTGTTTTCCACAGAAGGATCATATTCCAGGACCTTTGACCTCGTATATGCGGAATTGAACCAGAGGGCATCGGCCTCTTTCAGGGACCTGAAGAAGAACAGCTTGTTGACTATGTAGTTGGTCCTGTCCATAGTGCCTGCGAACTCGATGTTCACGACGTCGTGGACCACGATTACCTTTCTGATGCCGGACGGCACGAAAAGAGGCAGCTGCGGAAGGACTGTATAGAATACGTCCGCTCCGTATTTTTTCAGCAGCAGAGGCAGCTTGAAATTGTACCACAGGATCTGCAGGTTCTTCTCGGAAATGAACGGAGAGATGACCACTTCCACATTCTCATACCTGGAATAATCCCTGTCGAGGGACGGATGGAAAGGGACGGGCGAAAGAAGTATGAGCCTCCAGTCAGGACGGATTGCGACAAGGGTGTCGAGGACGCTTCTCGCGAATGTGCCCACGCCTGTTAGAGGTTTTGTCAGAGACCTGCAGTCTATCGCGATTGTCTTAATAGGCTTTTTCATCTCCGGAGATTGACTTTATGATTGTGAGGAAGAAGATCTTCAGGTCGAGGGTGATGGACCAATGCTCTATGTACCAGATATCGTGGCGTACGCGTTCAACCATTTCTTCATTTGTCTTGGTCTCTCCCCGGCAGCCGTTTATCTGCGCCCAGCCGGTAAGGCCAGGCTTGACCATATGACGGACGAGATACTCGTCCACGAGCTTTGAATACACTTCCGTATGATATAGCATATGAGGGCGCGGTCCGATGACGGACATATCCCCCTTGAGTACGTTTATGAACTGCGGCAGCTCGTCTATGCTCGTGCGTCGGAGGAAATCGCCGAATTTGGTCTTGCGAGGATCGTCTGCCGTCGCCTGGACCTTGTCCGAATCATCATTGACGCGCATAGAGCGGAATTTGTACATATTGAAGGCCTGGCCCCTGTAACCGGTACGCTTCTGCACGAAGAATATCGGTCCCTTGGACGTGAGTTTCGTTCCGATGAATACGAAGACGAAAACAAGAGGGAAGAGGGTGCAGAGGAAGACGAAGGACACTATTATGTCGAAAAGACGCTTTACGAAAGCGTTCAGAGGATTCTGAAGAGGCTCTTCACGGAGGTTTACGACAGTGACTGAACCGACTTCCGAGTATGTGAGCGAACGGCGGATGTAGCCGTCCATATTAGGGACATAGAAAAAGTCTATGAAGAGGTGCTCACA
>JAILCZ010000145.1 GCA_024689985.1 Bacteroidales bacterium
GCGGCGGGAAGGCCGTCAGAGAAGTCATCGAGCGAGTTATGAAAGCCAGGGGCGACTGGCAATTCGACGTCGCCACTTACAAGAAACTATTCTAGCATATGAAAATAATCCTCGCCAGCGGGTCACCTCGAAGAAAAGAACGTCTTAAGTCATTGGACATCGACTTCACCGTCGATACTGGTAATGCTTTCGAAGAAAAGTTCGACCCTTCGACCCCACACGAGGAAGTGCCTCTTCTGATGAGCGAAGGCAAGTCGGAAGGGTTTCACAGGCCGCTCAAGGACGATGAAGTCCTGATCACGGCCGATACTATGGTGCTCTGTGACGGCCTGATAATGGGCAAGCCTCATAGCAGGGAAGAGGCGGTGCGGATGCTGCAGGCTCTTTCAGGCAAGGCTCACGAGGTAATTACCGGAGTTACCATCAGGTCTGACCGCAGGAAGGTCAGTTTTTCGGACAGGACATTGGTTCACTTCAAGACGCTGACCCTTGAAGAAATAAATTATTACGTTGACAATTACAAGCCTTATGACAAGGCTGGGGCCTATGCTATCCAGGAATGGATTGGTCTTGCCGGTATAAGGAGCATAGAAGGATCGATGTACAATGTCATCGGTCTTCCTGTGGACAGGGTGTACGAAGAACTCAAATCTTTTAAATAAACCTTTATGAACAACGACAAAGAGGCGATTTATGACGCCAGGTCTCTTGGCAGACCAAAAATGCTGGCCCTCGGTTTCCAGCATATGTTCGCGATGTTCGGAGCGACCGTGCTCGTTCCGGCGATCACAGGACTTTCAGTTTCGGCAACCCTCCTTTTCGCCGGACTCGGAACCCTTCTTTTCCACTTCGTCACGAAGCGTAAGGTTCCTGCATTCCTCGGATCTTCATTCGCATTCCTCGGCGGATATGCGGCTGTAGTTTCAATGGGTGCGGAGGCTGGACTCAGCCAGGCTCAGGCTCTTCCTTATGCGTGTGTGGGAGTGTTCTTTGCTGGTCTTCTGTATTTCGTGCTTTCAGCCCTGATCAAGTCATTCGGACTTCAGCGCGTAATCAGATTCTTCCCACCTGTCGTCACTGGCCCTATCGTGATCGCCATCGGTCTCGTACTTTCCGGAACTGCCATCTCAAGCTGCACGACCAACTGGTGGATTGCTCTCGTAGCAATCATAACCATCATCATCTGCAACATCTGGGGCAAGGGAATGGTCAAGATCGTCCCTATCCTTCTCGGTGTCGTCGTTTCATATGTTTTCGCCGCCTGCATCGGCAAGGTGGATTTCTCGGCAGTCAAGGATGCAGCCTGGATCGGCCTTCCTGTAATGTGGGAGAATACCGCCCTTTCTGTATTTGAAAATCCTGACTGGGGCCTCTTTACGGCCGCAATCATCGCCGTTATGCCTATCGCCCTCGCTACGATGGTCGAGCACATCGGAGATATGTTCGCAATCTCTTCAACAGTCGGCAAGAATTACATAGAAGACCCTGGCCTTCACAGGACTCTCGTCGGTGACGGTCTCGCAACAATGCTTGCATCTGTATTCGGAGCTCCTGCAAACACTACATACGGTGAGAATACCGGAGTGCTCAACCTTACCAAGGTCTTCGATCCGCGCGTGATCAGAATCGCCGCAGTCTTCGCAATCCTTTTCTCATTCTCTCCTAAGTTCGCCGCTGTCATCAGCTCGATGCCTGCAGCAACCGTAGGCGGTGTTTCCCTCATCCTTTACGGTATGATAGCATCAGTCGGTGTGAGAAATCTCGTCGAGAGCAATGTTGATTTCAAGATTTCCAGAAATGTCATCGTGGCAGCCCTCATTCTCGTGCTTGCCATCGGCATCAAGTATGGAGCAGGGGATTCAATCAATCTCGGATTTACTTCTCTCTCAGGTCTCGCAGTAGCAGCCATCGTAGGTATCGTCCTCAATGCTGTGCTTCCTGAGAAATAGGTACAAAAAAAATGAGTCGTCGACGCTCACGCGTGGACCACTCATACTAACCACATAATTAATAACACTAAAACTAATAACCAACGTGTTGATTGCAGAAAGAACTTCTGTTCTCAACCGCATTGCAAAGGTACACACAAATTTTTGATTTGCAAATTTTTTAATAAATATTTTTCAAAAAATTTAATAATATTTTGTGTTTGTTCTTGTAATTAGTTGATAGTTAAGTGGTTATGTGGTCGAAAATTTTTTGAAAACCAAAACTATTATTGATCGGCTGGCAGGCTTTCTGCTGGCCGATTTTTTTTGTACATTTGTAGGTTTTAATATTTGAGTGATACTTAGATTATTATAGTGTATTATATATATGGAATTATCAGCGAAGTACAATCCGTCAGACGTTGAAGACAAGTGGTACGCCTACTGGCTTAAAAACAAGTTCTTCCACTCTGAACCTAACGAAAAGGAACCTTATACGATTGTTATCCCACCACCAAACGTGACGGGAATTCTCCATATGGGCCACGTGCTCAACAACACGCTGAACGACGTGCTGATCCGCAATGCCCGTATGCACGGCAAGAATGCCTGCTGGGTGCCTGGTACGGACCACGCATCCATCGCTACTGAAAGCAAGGTGGTGGCAAAGCTCAAGGGAATGGGCATCAGCAAGGAAGACCTCACCCGTGAGGAATTCCTCAAGCACGCCTGGGAATGGAAGGAGGAGCACGGAGGAATCATCCTCAGCCAGCTCCGCAAGCTCGGCGCTTCCTGCGACTGGGACAGGACCAAGTTCACAATGGATCCAGACCTTTCAGAAGCAGTCATCAATACATTCGTCTATTTCTACAAGAAAGGACTCATATACAGGGGAGTCCGTATGGTCAACTGGGATCCGGTAGGTCTTACGGCCGTCTCTGACGAGGAAGTGAACCACAAGGACACTCCTTCGAAGTTCTATCATATGAAGTATTTCATCTCTGACGGCAAGGGTAATCCGACGGACAAGTACATCGTCGTTGCCACGACCCGTCCTGAGACGATTATGGCCGATGCCGCAATCTGCGTCAACCCTGCAGACGAGCGTCATCACTGGATGAAGGGCAAGAAGGTTCTCATCCCTCTCATCAACAAGGAAATTCCTATCATCGAGGATTCATATGTCGAGATGGACTTCGGTACGGGATGCCTCAAGGTAACCCCTGCCCACGACGCTCACGACTATGAGATTGGTCTCCGCCACAACCTTCCTGTCCTCGACATCATCGACGACCACGGCCGTCTCAACGAGAAGGCGCAGATCCTCGTCGGTGAAGACCGCTTCGTAGCCCGCAAGAAGATTGCGAAGATGCTTGAGGAGGCCGGCAATATCGACCATATCGAGGATTACACATCTCCGATCGGTTATTCTGAGCGCACCAACGCCGTCATCGAGCCTAAACTCTCCGCACAGTGGTTCCTCAAAATGGACAAGCTTGCAGAGATGGCCCTCGATTCAGTCGAGAGCGGCAAGGTAAAGCTCATCCCGGACAAATACCGCAACACATACCGTCATTGGATGGAGACCGTACGCGACTGGTGTATCAGCCGTCAGCTCTGGTGGGGTCAGCAGATTCCTGCCTACTATCTTCCTGACGGAAAGATCGTAGTCGAATCATCTCCTGAAAAGGCTCTCGAAGAGGCCAGGAAGATCAATCCTGCATATACTGCGGCAGATCTGCGTCAGGATCCTGATGTGCTCGACACCTGGTTCTCAAGCTGGCTCTGGCCTATCTCAGTGTTCGATACCAACAAGGCCGGACATCCTGATGCAAAGCCTAACAAGGACCTTGCATATTATTATCCTACGAATGACCTCGTGACCGGACCGGACATCCTCTTCTTCTGGGTTGCCCGAATGATTATGGCTGGTGACGAATTTATGAACGAAGTTCCGTTCCATAACGTATATCTCACGGGTATCGTCCGCGACAAGCTCGGCCGCAAGATGAGCAAGACCCTCGGAAACTCTCCGGATCCTCTCGACCTCATCGCCAAGTACGGAGCAGACGCCGTGCGTATCGGTATGCTTCTCTGCGCATCAGCCGGCAACGACATCTTCTACGATGAGAGCCAGGTGGAGCAGGGCCGTAATTTCTGCAACAAGATCTGGAACTCATTCCGTCTTGTAAAGGGCTGGACCATCGATCCTTCCGCAAAGCAGAGCGATGCAGCCGCAGTCGCAGTCAAATGGTTCGGACAGCGTCTTTCACAGGCCATCGACCAGGTTGAAGACCATTATTCCAAGTTCAGGATCTCTGATGCCCTGATGACTATCTACAAGCTCTTCTGGGATGAGTACTGCTCTTGGTATCTCGAGCTTGTCAAGCCGGCATACGGTGCAGGCATCGACAAGGCTACATACGACGCTACCCTCGGATTCTTCGAGGCACTCCTCAAGCTCATCCACCCTGTTATGCCATTCATCACTGAGGAACTCTGGCAGGCTATGGAAGAGAGGAAGGACGGCGAGACAATTATGTTCCAGGATGCTCCTAAGGCAGGAAAGTATGACGAAGCCTTCCTCAAGGATTTCGCTTCCGCACAGGAGGCTGTCAATGGAGTACGTGGAGTCCGCCAGCAGAAGAACATCTCTCCTAAGGAGGCCCTCGAGCTCAAGGTAAAGGGTGCTTTCCCTGTGGACGTTCTCCCTGTCGTGACCAAGCTCGCCAACATCTCTTCAGTCGAGACTGTAGAGGACTTCGGTTCAGCAGCCGGTGTTTCGCTTATGGTCGGCACGTTCGAACTCTTCGTTCCGCTTGCAGGTCTCGTGAATGTCGATGAGGAAATCGCGAAGATCGAGGCAGACCTTGATTATACCCGCAAGTTCCTCGAGAGCGTACGCAAGAAGCTTTCAAACGAGAGCTTCGTGGCCCACGCACCTGAGAAGGTGGTTGCGATCGAGCGCAAGAAAGAGGCAGATGCCCTTTCAAAGATCGAGAGTTTTGAAACAGCACTCAAAGCATTGAAAAACAACTAATGGTATATTTTGAAACATCATTCCCTGTCAGATATTACGAGACTGACCAGATGGGAATTGTGCACCACTCCAACTACATCAGGTATTTCGAGTGTGCGCGAAACGAACTTATGAAGCATATCGGCTATCCGATAGAAAGATGTGAAGCAGAGGGAGTTACCATCCCTATCGTAAAGGTTGCCTGCAGGTACAAGCATCCTGCCAAGATGGGTGATGTCGTAACTGTTTCGGCAGCCATCGAGAAGACTCCTCTTGCAAAACTTTCCGTTCAGCAGGTTGTCCGCAACCAGGACGGAACGGTTTGCGTAGAAGGAGAAGTAATGCTCGGCTTCCTCGGAGCCAACGGACGCCCGGTGGCCTGTCCGGAGCCTCTCGTAAAAGCGATTGAAGAACATTTAAACGACAGATAATATGTTAGCTTATCCACTCCTTTTCAGTGTAGGACCTTGGGAGGTCATACTTATCGTTTTAGTTATCATTCTTCTCTTCGGCGGCAAGAAGATCCCTGAACTTATGAGGGGACTCGGCAAAGGCGTGAAGTCCTTCAAAGCCGGAATGAAGGATGTAGAAGGTGACTTGAACGAGATCAAGAAGGACATCAACGAGTCAGATTCAAAGAAGTCTGAGTAATATTGGTGGCTGAGGAGAGAGAAAGAGAGGAGATGACCTTCTGGGATCATCTGGACGTGCTGAGGGGAACTTTGTTCCGCTCAGCCGTTGCCGTTATGGTGGCAGCCGTGGCATTCTTCATCTTCAAAGACCAACTTTTCAGATTCGTTTTCGCTCCGACCAAGGATAACTTTTTGGTTTACAGATGGTTCGGTTCGGAAATGAATATGACGCTCGTCAATCTTGAGATTTCTGCACAGTTCTTCATACATCTCAAGATGGCATTGATGTGCGGCGTGATTGTCGCAGTGCCTTATATTATTTACGAGATTTGGCGATTCATTTCTCCGGCTCTATACGATACGGAGAAGAAGCCGATTAGAAGCGCATTCCTGCTGGCATCCGTTCTCTTCTATATTGGAGCCGTCGTGGGATACCTCTTCGTCCTGCCGGTATGCATCAACTTCTTCATGAACTATACAATCAGCGATGAAGTGTTGAATACCATATCGTTGGATTCTTATATCTCAATGTTTACTTCAATGGTTCTGATGATAGGTATCGTCTTCGAATTCCCAGCTGTGATAGCAGTTCTATCGAAGCTCGGCCTTATCTTCAGGAGTACGCTCAGGAAATTGAGGAAATACGCAGTTGTCGTCATTCTCATTATTTCCGCCATAATTACTCCGTCAGATCCGTTTTCAATGTTCGTCCTGGCAGTTCCTCTCTATGCCCTGTACGAATTCAGTATTATCCTCTGCCGTAAAGATCCTGAACCTGAAGAATGATTTCAATCAACGACCTGACCGTTTCCTATGGCAGCTGGAATCTGCTTGACCATATCAGTTTCCATATCAGCGAAAACGACCGCATTGGTCTCGTAGGAAAGAACGGCGCAGGAAAATCAACTATAATGAAGCTCATCTGCGGGCTTCAGACTCCTACTTCAGGAGTCATCGAGAAGCCTTCGAGAATTACCGTAGGCTATCTCCCTCAGATTATGCAGCATCACAAGGGCAAGACCGTCATCGATGAGACTATGACGGCCTTTGACACCCTTTTTGAAATAGAAGACAGAATAAAGGCGATCACCAAGGAGCTTGAAGTCAGGACTGACTATGAATCAGATTCTTACACCGAGCTCATCACTGAACTTGGAGATCTGAATGACAGTCTTGCCGTGAACCAGAGCGAGCCTCCTGCAGTGCAGGCGGAAAAGACTCTTCTCGGTCTTGGATTCAAGGATGAAGATTTCGGACGCAATACCGAGACCTTCAGCCAGGGCTGGAATATGCGAATTGAATTAGCGAAGATTCTCCTCCGCAAGCCTGAGGTTCTCCTCCTCGACGAGCCTACCAACCACCTCGACATCGAAAGTATCGAGTGGCTTGAGGATTATCTGAAGAATGACTTCAGGGGATCACTTCTTCTGGTTTCCCACGACAGGAAGTTCCTGGACAATGTAACGAACAGGACAGTGGAAGTTTCTCTCGGTCATATAACGGACTACAAGGTCTCTTATTCCAAGTATGTGGAACTCAGGGCCGAGCGTCTTGTGCAGCAGATGGCCGCCTATGAGAATCAGCAGAGGATGATTGACAAGACTGAGGAATTCATCGCAAAGTTCAGGTACAAGCCGACAAAGTCCAATCAGGTCCAGTCCAGGATCAAGGCTCTTGAGAAGCTCGACAGACTGGAAATCGACGAGACCGACAATGTTACCCTTACTGTCAAGTTCCCTCCTGCTCCGCGAAGCGGAGACATAGCTTTCAAGGCTACGGACATCACTGTGGGCTATCCGCAGAAAGTCGTTTTCCGCAATGCCGACATTGAGGTCAGAAGGGGAGAAAAGGTGGCGCTCGTCGGCAGGAACGGTGAAGGTAAGACAACCCTTATGAGGGTGATAATGGGGCAGTTGGATCCGATAAGCGGGGAGTCCAAGCTCGGCCATAATGTCAATATCGGTTATTTCGCCCAGAATCAGGAGGACATACTCGACAAGAACCTCACAGTCTTCGAAACCCTCGACAACATAGCCGTAGGGGACATCAGGACCAAACTCCGCGACATCCTTGCCCAGTTCCTCTTCAGAGGCGAGGACATTGACAAGAAGGTTTCCGTATTGAGCGGAGGAGAGCGTGCCCGGCTGGGAATGGCCAAGCTTATGCTGCAGCCATACAATCTCCTGGCTCTCGATGAGCCTACCAACCATATGGACATCAAGTCCAAGGATATCCTGAAGCAGGCCCTCAAAGCTTATGACGGCACCCTCATAGTCGTATCCCACGACCGAGACTTCCTCGACGGACTGGTTGACAAGATGTACGAATTCCGTGACGGAAAAGTCAAGGAGCACCTCGGCTCAGTACAGGAATTCCTTGAAAGCCGCAAACTTGAGGCTCTGAATGAGCTGGAACGCAGATTTGGCAAGGAGGAAAAGGCCTCGGAGCCGAAGAAAGCTGAGGCTCAGGCTGCATTCAATGAGAAAAAAAGTGCGACAAAAGAGGACAGAAAACTAAAAAATCGTGTATCTTACATTGAAGGGGAAATCGGTAAGCTCGAAAACCATATGAAGGAGCTTGAATCTGCAATGGCAAATCCTGCTCCGGATACCGATATTATGGAACTAACCAGGCAATACCTTGAGGACAAGCGCCAGCTCGACAGTCTTACTGACGAATGGACTGAACTCATGGAGAAGCTCGAAAATAATTGATATATGAAGAAAATCTTTGTTTTGGCCGCATTACTGGCCACAGCTCTGAGCCTTTCTGCCCAGACTAAGGAAATCAAGAAGGAGTATTCAGCATTTTCAGTGATGGAAGTGTCAAATGCTTTTGATGTAACGCTCATTCCTTCAGAAGATTATAGCGCAGTCCTTACAGTGGACGAAGTCCTTGAAAGTTACGTTCAGGCATTTATAAAAGGAAAGACTCTCTATATTACTCTTGATACCAAGTCTATCCCGAAGGAACTCAAGAAACAGATGAATTCTAAGAATACCCCGGCTCCGGTTCTCAAGGCCGTTGTCCGTGCTCCTTCTGTTTCATCAGTCATTCTTTCTGACGATACAGTATTCGGAATTGCAGAGCCTATCCAGGTTGATAAATTTTCAATCAGCGCAAGTGGAAACGCCAAGGTGAAGGGCCTTTCTATTCAGGCAAAATCAGCTGACGTCACCCTTGACAAGAAGGCTGAAGCCAATATGAAGATTGCCGCAACAACTGTCAATGTGAATCTTTCAAGCTCTTCAAAGCTTACACTCGAGCAGGAGGCTACCAATTTCAACATCCAGTCTTCAGGTTCAGGCGAGCTTACCAGCACGGGAACGTCAAAGGCAATCTCTGCTACGACGTCTGGTTCATCAGTCGTAACTCTCAATGGCTCGACATCTTCATTGGAAGTAAAGGGCTCCGGCTCTTCAAATGTGAATGCAGTTACCCTTACGACCTCAAACGCATCAGTCGTTCTGTCAAATTCCTGTACGGTTACGGAGAATGCTTCAGACGCCATCAAGGTTGAAATGTCAGGCAAGAGTACCCTCATCTTCAACGGCAATCCTAAGTTTGACATCGTTCTCGTAAAGACGTCAACTATTCAGAGATACAAGTAGAAAGATCCTTTTCTATAAATGATACAAGAGCATCGAGCGCAGCGTCAGCAAAGCGCCCGATGTTTTTTTTGCGTTCACCGCTGTTGGAAATGAATTTCAAGGTATCGGTACCCTTCGGTCCGCTCACACCGATCCATACGGTTCCTTCAGGATTGCCATATTCGTCAGAGCCTTCTGCAAGACCTGTCGTTGATACGGAGTATGTTGCTCCCGTCGTCTTTCTTACGCCCTCAGCCATCATCCTGGCAACCTTCGAGCATACAGGACCCTCTGATTCAAGCACTTCTGCGCTTACTCCAAGTACTCCCATCTTCACGCTGTTGGCATAGGAGATGACGGATCCAAGATAATAACTGGATGATCCGGACACTGTCGTGATTCTGTGGGAAATCAGACCTCCGGTACAGGATTCAGCCGTAGACAAAGTCTTGCCTGTCTTTACAAGCAGGGTTTTAAGCTTTTCTTCAGCGCTTTGCATCTGACAAATACTTGATGATCTTTCCGACGAATGCCGGACCATTATAGATGAAACCGGTATATACTTCAACCAGGGATGCTCCGGCATCAAGCATTTCCTTTGCCTGTGCAGGTGTCATTATGCCTCCTACGCCGATTACTGGCAGACGTCCCTTGGTATGTTCGTTGATCTTGCGGACCATTGCGAGGCTCTTCTCATATAGAGGAGCTCCGGAAAGACCACCGTTTCCAATGGCTTCTATCCTGCTTTTTGATACCTTCAGGTTATCTCTGCTCCTCGTCGTATTTGTCGCAACGATACCGTCGATACCGTAGAGCATACACCAGTCAAGTATTTCATTAAGCTGTATTTCGTTGATGTCAGGAGAAAGCTTCACAAGGATTGGCTTGTAAGTTTCGTAACATCTTCTGAGGTCAAGAAGGGGATCGAGAAGGTCGGAAAGGAAGGAAAGGTCCTGAAGTCCCTGGAGTCCGACGACATTAGGGCAGGATACATTGATTGTAAACATATCCACGAAATCGTACATCAGGGAGAAGCATTCCATATAATCGTGGATGATGTCCTCCTCCAGCTTGCTCGTCGTGTTCTTGGCAATGCTTGCCGCAATGATCACGTTAGGCTTTTCTTTCCTGATTCTGTCTATGGCGTAGCGTATTCCCTTGTTGTTTATGCCCATCCTGTTGATGATGGCCCTGTCCTTGACAAGCCTGAAAAGTCTCGGGCGAGGATTGCCTTCCTGTGGATTCGGGGTTAGAGATCCGATTTCGATAAAGCTGAAGCCGAGGGCTGCGAGATCATTGTAATAATCTCCGTTTTTGTCCAGGCCTGCAGCCAGTCCAACCGGATGAGGAAACTTGATGCCGAAAAGTTCGCGTTCAAGATTCTTCGGTTTCTTCTTGAAGAATAATTTGAGAATGCTTCTTCCGAAAGGAAGTTTGCCGACGAGTCCTAGAGACTTGAGCGACAGAATGTGCGCAGTCTCCGGATTCAGTAAAAACAGGAAAGGTCTTAATATACGCTTGTACATATCGACCGTAAAGATAATGCTTTTTAACCTAATTCGCCGAAGGTGTTGTCATCATAGAGCACAATCACCTTTTTTATTTTTCTTTCTGCTTTAGACTGTACCTGTGGAATCTGAGGTGCTTCCGGCTGGGCAATCGTTTGAGATTTAACCTCTTGCGGCTGTGGAGCAGCGTCTAAAGGCTCTTCTGAAGTCTCTGAGATTTGAGAATTCGCTTCAGTCTCGACCATCGGCACGTCATTATCGAATTCTGGAAAGAGATTATCGTCGTCAGGCTTCCTTGTCGGAGCCTCTTTTGTCTTGTACATCTTTCCGGATCCCGCAATAAGCCATTCGATGTTCAGGCTAGGGTAATGACGCATCATACTTTCAATGAAGTCGAATCCAGGTTTGTTTCTTCCTGCAAGAATATGTGACACGCTCGCACGGGCGACGCCAATGACATCTGCAAACTGTGATTGAGAAATGTTCTCCGCAGCGAGAAACTGCTGTAATCTTGTGTTCATAAAAGTCGTTAAATTTTGTTAACCCTTGGTACACAAATGTAAAGAGAATAAATGTAAAATACAATAGTTACAAAAGTAACACAGGGCGTGAATGAAATAGATGGTTACAATAGGGTAGGGAAGTACGTGGTTTAGTAAAAATACAAGTAACGATGTCTAAAGTATTGGGTATCGTTATCATAGCTTGTTTAAAACAATATTAAATCGTTAATGTGGGTTCTTTTGAGCTTAATTTACCACTTTATCTTATAATCTAACTTTAGATTATTGAGGATAATCCTATTGATTATCAATGAGATAATGAAGAACTAAAACTGCCATAAAAATTAATTATGCTACAAATGTTTACATTTTATAAGTGTAATTAACTTATGTTAAATGGGGGAGAGAATTAACAAAACCGGCCTGTTGAAATCCATTTGTGACTGTTGAAAAGTCTGTTTATTTCTGTTGACAGCCCTGTTTGTTTCTAAACTCCGTGAGATTTCAATATTTGTGGCCGAATGTGTATCTTCGCACGGATTTTAAAGAATTGATATGATACCGGAAATCAGAATTGAGGACTATAATTATCCATTGACTGACGAGAGGATTGCAAAATACCCTCTTCCTCAGAGAGATTCCTCAAAGCTTCTGCGATACAGAGACGGAAAAGTAGATGAGTTTGTTTTCAGGGAGATCCCGGATCTTCTGCCTGAAAATTCAATAATGGTATTCAATGAAACCAAGGTCGTTCCGGCCAGACTTCATTTTGAAAGAAGTACGGGCGCACATATAGAGATATTCTGTCTCGAGCCAGTGTCCCCTCCTGAATATAATACGTCATTTGCCTCAACGGAGAAGTGCTCCTGGAAATGCGTCATCGGCAATGTCAAAAGGTGGAAGAGCGATACAATTGCGCTTTGTAATCCTGAAAACGATGCCACGGTGGCTGAAATGGGCCTTTGTGCCAACCTTCTTGGACGTGATGACAGGACTGGAATCGTTGAATTTACCTGGAAGAACGGAATGCCTTTCTCTCAGGTCCTCGAAACAGGCGGTTCGGTTCCTATCCCTCCATACCTCAACAGGGAAACCGAGCAGATTGACTTGGAACGATATCAGACTGTATATGCGTCAATCCGCGGTTCAGTCGCTGCCCCTACGGCCGGACTTCATTTCACTGATGATGTCCTCTCAAGGATAAAGGCACGTGGAATTGACAGGGAGAATGTCTGTCTTCACGTCGGTGCCGGTACGTTCCTTCCGGTCAAGTCTTCCCTCGTCGCCGAGCACCATATGCATCGTGAACCGTTTGCGGTGACCCTGGATTTCCTCAAGGATATTAGGAATTCCGGCAAGCAGGTAATCGCAGTCGGAACGACTTCAGTCAGGACCCTCGAATCCATATATTATGTAGGTGTGTCAATCATAGAGACCGGAGAGCCTCAGGAAGTGGTTCAGTGGGCTCCCTACGAGAGAGAATACAAATATTCAACCGGGGATGCCATTGATGCCATCATAGACTATCTTGAAAAGAACGGCCTTGACGAGCTCAAGACAGGAACCTCCATCATCATCGTCCCTGGATTCAAGTTCAGGATCGTCGATCTTCTCGTGACGAATTTTCATCAGCCGGAAAGCACTCTGATACTTTTGGTATCAGCCTTCGTGGGTGGAGACTGGCGTACAATCTATGATTATGCCCTGTCTCATCAGTTCAGATTCCTCAGTTACGGAGACAGCTCACTCCTTTACAGAAGGCAGTAAAAAGGGGGTAAATTTGGATTTGGGCTTCATAATGCCTAAATTGCATCCTATTCCGGTCCGAAAGGACCGAGCTACAATTATTATATTATGGCAGAAATAGATCAGACCGAATTTGGCGACATCGTTCCTTATACGGACGAAGAAGCCGCTGAAGCGCTTACCAAGGTGGCCAATCACCCTGCAGTGCTCGCGATGTCAAAATACCTTTTCCCAAAGAAACCAATTACATTTCTCAGAGATACACTGAAGACCCTCAAGACTATTGATGACTTCCAGAATATCGTTATGAGAAAGGTCGTTGACTGGGTACTTGACAATACTTGTCACAATTTCTCATATGACGGAATTGCAAATCTCAAGGAACTCAATGGCAACTGCCTGCTGATGTCAAATCACAGGGACATCATACTTGACCCTGCAATTACCCAGTATGTCCTTTATACGAATGGTTTCCCTATGACGGAAATCTGCGTCGGAGACAATCTTCTCGCTGCAGGAAAGACTGCAGAGTACCTTCTCCGCTGCAACCGTATGATCAAGGTCATCAGAGGCATTTCCGCAAGGGAACTCTATCTTTCGTCACAGAGACTTTCAAAGTATATCAGACATTCAATTACATCCGGAAACAAGAGCGTCTGGCTCGCACAGCGTCAGGGCCGTACCAAGAATGGTATCGACACAACTGAGCAGGGTCTTCTCAAGATGCTCGATATGAGCGGAACGAAGTCTTGGGTCGAGAATTTCGAGGAACTCTGCATCGTTCCTCTCAGTATTTCCTATGAATATGAACCGTGCGACGGCCGCAAGGCCCGTGAGATTCTCATCTCCCGCACCCAGAAATATGTAAAGACGAAGAAGGAGGACCTTCACAGCATCCTCATCGGTATCCGTCAGCCTAAGGGCAACGTTCATCTCAATATCGGCAAGCCTCTCACTCACGAAGAGATCGAAATGGCTTCGTATTGCGACAAAAACGACCGCTATCAGTTTATCCGCCACGTGGTGGACCGTCGTGTCATCGACGGCTACAGACTCTGGAAGACGAACTATATGGGCTACGACCTTATGACCGGACTTCAGAAGTACACCGACCATTATACTCCTGAAGACCTCGAGGCCTTCAAGCAGTATACTGAGAAGAAGCTCAACAAACTCGAGAGCTCACTAGACAGAGTAGAACTCCGCAAGATTTTCTGGGCCATCTATGGTAATCCTGTAATGGAGAAAGAAAAGCTCGCAATCCAGCGCGATGAAGAAAGGCACGCAGCCTTCGAGACCAAGACTGCTCTCGCAATGCTGGAGAAGATGCACGAGAAGGAAGAGAATAATCAATAACACCTTCATAACCAAATGAAAAGGCCGACTCAATTGAGCCGGCCTTATTTGTGTATGGAGTATATCTTAGTTCTGCTTCATATGAACATCCATCTGAGGGAATGGGAATCCGAATCCCTTTTCTGGCATTGTCGTATATACAGCCTTGTTCGTATCGAAGAATACTCCCCAGTAGTCAGCTGCCTTCACCCAGACTCTGACGGTGAAGTTTACGCTGCTGTCAGCAAGTTCGCTGAGAACTACGAAAGGATCTGCAGCTCCGGCTGTCTTCGCATCGAGGATTCTGCTGTCTGCTGCGAGGATGTTCTGGAGTTCGGCTATGCACTTGTCGGCATCGATGCCGTACTCGAATCCGAACTTGAAATCAACTCGTCTGAGAGCCTTCGTGCTGAAGTTGTCGATGTTGCCGTTTGAGAGGGCACCGTTAGGAAGGATGATAACTCTGTTGTCAACGGTAAGGAGCTTCGTGCTGACGATGCTGACCTCTTCAACTGTTCCCATATAACCCTGGGCAGAGATGAAGTCGCCTGCCTTGAACGGCTTGAATGCGAGGAGCATTATTCCGCCTGCGAAGTTCTGTACGGTTCCGCTCATTGCCATACCGATTGCCATACCGCCTGCGGCAAGAAGTGCTGCGAGAGAGGTCGTGTTGACACCGAGGGCGCTGATCGTCAGGATTATGAGGATGATCGTGAGGGATATCGAAACGAGGGATGTCACGAAGGTCGCGAGGGTTGTCTCCGTATTCTTCTTTTCGAAGATTTTCTGGAGAATCTTCTTGACTCTCTTGATTAGCCAGGCGCCTATTGAATAGATGACGAGGGCTGCGACAATCTTGAGTCCGAACTGAATTGCTTTTTCCGTGAGGTCCGTAAGGACTTCGCTAGGGTTGTTTACAACTTCGGTGACAACGCTCTGCAGAGCAACCTTGGCTGAATCCGCAACATTTACGGTATCAGCACCAGGAATTAATTGGAGAGGTAACATTATTTATTCCTTTTTTTGGTTGAACAATCAATCCACTGCTTCTTGCTGAAGAGTCCATCCACTGCGGCGATGACTTCCTCGGCAGGAGTGTCAGGAGAAATTACGAGGTCTGGCTCCTTGAGCACATATCCCTTGGCTCCGGCCTTGATGATACCACCTCCGGTCACGTTGAGCATAATGACTTCGTCCTTCTTTACCTTGCCCTGTTCCACGGCCTGAGCGAGGCTGGCAACAGTGATGGCTGCAGCAGGATAGAGGTCGATTCCTTCGTATGCGTAGAAGAGAAGGAGCCACTTGATCATCTCCTCGTTCTTGACCTGGAACATATCGCCCTTTGACCAGGTGAGTACGTCGTAAAGGCCTCCGGCAATTGAATAAGGTGGTTTTCTGTTGGAAAGAACCTTTGCGAGAATGAGTTCTGCCTGCTTGCGTCCTTCCTCAGGAGAAAGATCCACGAGGTCGCGAGAACCAGCCTTCCAGGAGTCATACATAAGGGTGAAAGGTGCGTTCTGTGATGCATATACCCTCATCTTGTTCTTTCCGAAACGGCCGTCAGCGGCGAGACGCTCAGCGTTCTCCCAGGCTGCGATGGCACCGGTACCGCTTCCGACTGCCTGGAAATAAGCGTCAGGAATGCGTCCGATGACTTCTACGGCGCTGAGGATGGTCGTGCCCATACCGTCGCGTCTTGCGATGTTCTTGGCACCGCCTTCAGTCATATATTTAGGGTCTGAAGCGATCTTGTCTCCTACGGAAATCGCATCGAAGTAGTCACATCCGTGAGGAACGGCAACTACCTTGACGCAGGAGTCAAGTTTCTTGGAGAACCAGAGGTCCAGTTTGTTGTCTTCAGGAATCGTGATTACGATAGGAATCTTGTTGTCTGAGCATACCTTCGCAAAGGCTCTTGCAGTGTTGCCGGCGGAAGATACGACGAGAATCTTCTTCTCTTTCTTCGGGAGACGGGCGCAGATGCTGTATGCCTCGGTTTCCTTGAATGAGCAGGTCTCCATCTTGGCTCCGATCTTAGGAGCATAACCTGAGAATGTGATGTAGAGATTCTCAAGTCCGAGGAGTTTTGCTATGCCTGTAGATTTGTAAGTTACAGGAGCGTGTGAATTTTTCAGGGTTCTCTTGATAGGCAGCCAGTTGGCATACCTGTAAAGTCCACGCATATTGGTAGGCTCAAACTTCTTGTTCTCGTAAACAGCTCTGACAAGTGAGGGTTTTGGGGATTCCGGATCTGCGAGAGTCCATTCTCCGTCTTCGAATTCGCGGCCAGTGGCAACGTTGACGAGTTTGTAATTCGTTCCTTTAAATTTCATATTGATATTAGGGTTAGTTCATAATGAATTGTAATACAAG
>JAILCZ010000158.1 GCA_024689985.1 Bacteroidales bacterium
GTGAGCCGTGCAGTCGAGGACCATCAGTCCCCTCTCGGCTACGGCCATCTGCATCTTGGTCGGCTCACCCATCACTCCGAGGTCTATCTTTCCGATTTCCGGGAAGATTAGTTCGATGCCTGTCTTTCCGCAGACCTCCTCCTCGGCAGTCGCGCTCCAGATGAGGTTGTACGGCTGAGGCCTGGATGTAAGCTGAAGATAAGCCTCAAGCAGGGATACCACGGAAGCACCGTCATCATTGCTGCCCAGTCCATAGAGGACGCCGTCCTCGATGTCAGGGCTGAACGGGTCGCGGGTATAGCTCGCAGCCGGCTTCACTGTGTCGATATGGGCATTGAGAAGGATGGTCGGCTTGGACGGGTCCGTCTCCGAGCTTATCCACAGATTGTTGCCCAATCTCTTCGGAGAAAGGCCGTGCTCCTTCAGCCAGGCTTCGATGAAATCGCACACGGCTTTTTCATCCCTGCTGACAGAAGGGATGCGTATCATTCCCTGAAGGAGTTCTGTGAGTTCTCTTAATTCCATTATTCTATCGTAGTTCCTTCCGATTTTCCAAGTTCGTCAGCCTTGGTGATCACCACCTTGCTGACTCCTGCCGCAATGGCGTCGAAGGCATTGTCCAGCTTCGGAATCATTCCTCCGCCGATCGTGCCGTCAGCCTTGTATTTCTCGTAATCAGCCTTGGTGATTCTTGCGATGACGCTGTCGTCATCATCAGGATTGCTGAGAACGCCTTTTTTCTCGAAACAGAAAGTAAGCGTCACGTCAAAGTGCCTGGCGAGGGCCTTCGCCGCTTCAGACGCAATAGTGTCGGCATTCGTGTTGAGAAGGTTGCCGCTGCCGTCGTGGGTAAGCGGAGCAAGAACCGGAACCACGCCCTTCGCAATGAGGTCTGCGAGGATTTCCGAATTCACCTCCTTGACATCTCCGACGAAGCCGTAGTCCACGTCCTGGACGCTTCCGTCAGCGAATTTCACCTTCTTCATAGGGCGCTTTGCCGAAAGCATATAGCCGAGGTCGGCTCCCGTGAGACCGAGGGCGTTGACGCCGAGGGCCTGGAGTTTTGCTACCACGTTCTTGTTCACGAGTCCGCCATAGACCATCGTGACCACCTGGAGCATCTGTTCATCGGTTACGCGGCGTCCTTCGACCATCTTGCTCTCGATGCCGAGGGAAGCGGCTACCTTGGTAGCCCTTCTTCCGCCTCCGTGCACAAGGACCTTGAGGCCTTCAAGACCGGCGAAAGCCTTCAGCAGCTGCTGCAGGCTTTCCGGATCTTCGACGACAGCGCCGCCTACCTTGATAAGATTCAGTTTAGTCATTATTTATCAAGTGTTTCGAGCATTCTCTTCATAACCACCTGAGCTGAAATCTCACGGTTCGCAGCCTCAGGAATGACAAGCGATGTAGGAGCGTCGATCACCTCGTCCGATACGATCATATTCCTGCGGACCGGGAGGCAGTGCATAAAGAAGGCGTTGTTTGTCACGGCCATCTGGCGTGCTCCGACCGTCCATTCCATATCCTTGCTTGTTACCTTTCCGTAATCTGCCGGATTGGTGACTCCTGGATTGCTCCAGTTCTTGGCGTAGATGAAATCAGCTCCTTCGAAGGCCTTCATCTGGTCGTATTCGATCTTGCTTCCGCGGGTGAACTTAGGATCAAGCTCGTATCCCTTAGGATGGGTGATGACGAAGTCAACGTCAGCAGCGCTCATCCACTCCGCGAAGCTGTTCGGAACAGCCTGAGGCAGGGCCTTAGGATGAGGTGCCCAGGTAAGGACTACCTTAGGACGCTGGTTGCGCTTGTATTCGTTGATGGTAATGAGGTCAGCGAAGGCCTGGCAAGGATGAACCGTTGCAGACTCGAGGCTGATCACAGGCTTTCCGCTGTACTTGACGAACTGCTCGAGGATTGTCTCGGCATAGTCGAATTCGCGGTCTTCGAGGTGAGCGAAGCTGCGGACACCGATGATGTCGCAGTAGCTTGCCATAACAGGGATGGCCTCCTTGATATGCTCGCTCTTGTCTCCGTCCATAATCACACCCATCTCAGTCTCGAGCTTCCAGCTTTCGGCTCCGATATTGAGCACGATAGGATGCATTCCGAGGTTGAGAGCCGCCTTCTGGCTGCTGAGACGGGTTCTGAGGGAGTTGTTGAAGAATACGAGCATAATGGTCTTGTCCTGACCGAGGTGCTTCCAGGCGAACCTGTTCTTCTTGACCTCCTCAGCCTCCTTAAGGGCTGCATTAAGGTCACCTATGTCTTCTACGTGAAAGAAAGTCTTCATTACTTTATGATGTCATTAAGTGAGTCGATGAAATACTGGGCATCCTTCTCCGTAACGCAGAGAGGAGCAAGAAGTCGGATCATATTCTGGCCTGCGACTCCGGTGAAGATGTGCTTCTCGAAAAGGAGCTTCTTGCGGATTTCTGCGATTGGCTCATTGAACTCGATTCCGATCATAAGGCCCGTTCCCCTCACCTCCTTGATCTTCGGAGACTTTGGAAGATGAGCCTTGATGTACTCGCCTACCTTGTAGGCATTGTCTGCGAGGTGTTCCTTCTCCATAATGTCAAGGACGGCGATAGCGCCTGCCATTGCGAGGTAGTTGCCGCCGAACGTCGTTCCGAGACGGCCCTTCACAGGCTCGAATTCAGGAGAGATGAGGATACCGCCGCAAGGAAGACCGTTGCACATACCCTTCGCCATAGTGATGATGCCAGGCTTGATGCCGGCCCACTGATGGGCGAAGAACTTTCCTGTCCTGCCGTAGCCGCTCTGCACCTCGTCGAGGATGAGGACTGCGCCGTACTGCTTGCAGAGCTTTTCGAGGCTCTGGAGGAATTCGGCCGTAGGAGCGTGCATTCCGCCGACGCCCTGGATACCCTCGATGATCACTCCGGCGACGTCACCGCCCTTGAGGGCAGCCTCAACGGCTGCAGCGTCATTAAGGTCACAATATGTAACCTTGTGGTTTGCGTTGAACGGAGAAACAATCTTTGGGTTGTCGGTAACTGCGACTGCTCCTGACGTTCTTCCGTGGAAGCTGTGATGGAAGGCGATGATGCGGTCCTTTCCGGTATGGAAGGATGCGAGCTTCATCGCGTTCTCGTTTGACTCGGCGCCTGAATTGTCAAGGAAGAGAGAATAGTCCTCATATCCGCTGGCCTTGCCGAGTTTCTTTGCGAGCTCAACCTGGAGAGGGTTGATCACGCTGTTTGAATAGAATCCGATCTTGTCGAGCTGAGCCTTGAGGGCTGCCACATAGTCCGGATGCGTATGTCCTACGGAGATGACGGCGTGTCCGCCATAGAAGTCAAGATATTCCTGACCTTTGTCATCCCAGACGTGCTGAAGATGGGCCTTCACAGGCACTACATCAAAAAGTGAGTATACGTCAAATAAATTCATTTTATGCTAGAAGGCTGACGCCTTTAATTTGAGTCCGGTATTCTCATCGAGACCGAACATAAGGTTCATATTCTGGACGGCCTGTCCTGACGCTCCCTTGAGGAGGTTGTCGATGGCTGAATTGATCATCAGTTTGTCGCCGTGCTTTTCAAGGGAAAGGACTGCCTTGTTGGTGTTGACGACCTGCTTGAGGTCGACATTGGAGTCGCTCACGAAGGTGAATGCGGCATCCTTGTAGAAGTCCTTGTAAAGGGCCTTAGCATCGTCGATGCTCAGGTCGGAGTCCGTATATGCGCTCACGAGAATTCCTCTCGCGAAGTCTCCTCGGACCGGCACGAAATTGATCGCCTTGTCGTAGTCCTTCTGGAGATTGTGGACATTCATACCGATCTCGATGAGATGCTGGTGCTCGAATGCCTTATAGACGGACACGTTGTTGTTTCTCCAGCTGAAATGAGTGGTGGCTCCCGGCTTGACGCCAGCTCCGGTGGATCCGGTGATACCCGTAAGGTTCACCTCGGACTTGAGGAGTCCGGCTGCGGCCAGAGGGAGGATCGCAAGCTGGATGGCGGTCGCGAAACAGCCAGGGTTGGCAAGAAGGGTCGCGCCCTTGATCCTGTCCCTGTTGATTTCAGGAAGGCCATAGACATAGCCGTTGCTCTCGTCGCGATAGTCCTGTGCGAGGTCGACGACCTTCAGTCCGGCAGGCCTTTCGTTCTCTGCCCAGAAGGCAGTGCTCTTGCCGTGGCCCGAGCACATAAAAAGAACGTCAACCGCTCCAAGGTCATAGTCGGCACTGAATTCCATATCGGTATCGCCGATGAGTCCTGAATGGACGGAGCAAAGTTTGTTGCCGGCATTCGAAGTCGAATGGACGAATGTAAGTTCTGCTTCCGGGTGGTTCACCAGGATTCTGATCAGTTCTCCGGCAGTGTATCCGGCGCCTCCTATAATTCCTACTTTTATCATTATCTGGATTTTATTCTGTTAAAGTTCTTTTTCGAGTTCGTCTCCCTCATCCTTGTGGTTGAGGTAGTATGCGCGAAGCGGTGTAGATGTGACCTTGATGAAGCCCTTGGCATCGTCGCTCGTCCATCCCTTGGCACCTTCGCCGTATTCGCCGAGCTTGTTCTTAACGAGGTCGTTCGGAGAATCCACGCCTACGGTCTCGAAGCCGTGAGGACGGAGAAGCATCGTGACCTTACCGGTAACGTGACGCTGGCTGCTCTCGAGCATAGCCTCGATGTCTCTCATAACCGGCTCGAGGTACTGGCTCTCGTGGAGGAACATTCCGTACCAGTTTGCGACCTGGTCCTTCCAGTACTGCTGCCACTTTGAGAGGACGAACTTCTCGAGGAACTTGTGAGATGCGATGATGAGCATAGGAGCTGCTGCCTCGAAGCCTACGCGGCCCTTGATTCCGATGATCGTGTCGCCCACGTGCATATCGCGTCCGATTCCGTAAGGAGCGGCGATTGCCTCAACCTTCTGGATTGCCTTGATGTGGTCAGTGAAGGCCTCACCGTTGACTCCGACGAGCTGTCCCTCCTTGAATTCGAGCTCGACCTGCTCCTCGCCTGTCTTCTCGATCTGCTTGAGGTATGCGGTCTCAGGAAGGCCCTGCTTTGAATCGAGGATTTCTCCTCCGCAGATTGACGTTCCCCAGATACCGACGTTATAGCTGTACTTGAGTTTCTTGAAATCAGCAGGGAAACCGTTTGCGTTGAGATAGTCGATTTCCTCCTGACGGCTGAGGTTGCGGTCACGGGTAAGGGTGATGATCTCAACACCAGGAGCCATTACGAGGAAGGTCATATCGAAACGAACCTGGTCATTTCCTGCTCCGGTGGAACCGTGAGCGATGGCATCAGCGCCGATCTGCTTTGCATAGCGTGCGATTGCCATTCCCTGGAAAATACGCTCTGACGATACTGAAATAGGGTATGTTCCGTTTCTGAGGACATTTCCGTAAATCATATAACGGAGGCTCTTGTCATAGTACTCCTTGGTTACGTCGAGGGTGACATATTCCTTCGCGCCGAGTTTGTAGGCGTTCTCCTCGTTGGTCTTGAGCTGCTCAGGCGAGAATCCGCCAGTGTTCGCGCAGGCTGCGTAAACCTCATAGCCCATTTCCTTGGCGAGGTACATTACTGTATAAGATGTGTCAAGTCCGCCGCTGAATGCGACTACAACCTTCTTCTTCTGAGAAGGATTCTTCTTTTCGAATTCGTCGTGATGTTTAGCTGGGTCGTAAAGCATACCGGTACAAAGGCAACGTGTATAATTATTTCTTTTGAGGACGTCGAAGTTTATGCAACTTTCGCAGCCCTTCCAGAATACTGGATCCGTAGTGAGATCAGGGAAGGTCACCGGAACATAACCGAGTTCCGAATTGATCTTCATAACGGCGGCTCCGGTCGTGAGACCGAAGATCTTTGCGTCAGGGAATCTTTTGCGACTGAGTTCGAATGCCTTATGCTTGATAGCTTTTGCAAGGCCGTTTCCGCGGTACTCCGTCTTTACGATGAGACCTGAGTTTGCGACGAACTTTTCGTGATCCCAAGATTCAATATAGCAAAAACCTGCGAAATCATCACCGTGCATAGCGATAATTGCCTTGCCTTCTTTCATCTTCTTCGCAACATACTCCGGATTTCTCTTTGCGATACCGGTACCCCTTACCTTAGTGGCATCTTCAATAGTCTTGAGAATTTCCGGCACATAAGGAATGTGCTTCTCAGTTGCGATTTCAATTGTAAATCCTTCCATTGTATTATATTTCTTTATTCTCTATACCCTTGAACAGTTTGGCCAGGGATTCGAGGGCTTCTGCCCTGGCAACGGCTTCCTTCAATATGATGAGCACTGTATCGTCTCCTGCGACGTTTCCGATGACCTCTTCGAGATCGGCGTGGTCAAGTATCGCGCCCACCACGCTGGCGAAGCCAGGCTGAGTCTTGATCACGGCAAGATTAGCCGAGAATGAAATCCACAGCACACCTTCTCCGGTGATGTCGCCGGTAAATTTGGATTTCTTTCCATCTGATGATACAGATATTCTGTATGAATATCCACTTTCAACATCGTGAGCCTTCACGACTCCGAGTTCCTTGAGGTCCCTTGACAGTGTTGCCTGCGTAACATCGTATCCCTCAGCCGAAAGGCGGGTCTGGAGTTCCTCCTGGCTCGCAATCTTCTGAGTTGCGATGATAGTCCTGATGGCATTCTGCCTGTTTGCTTTTCCACTCATAATATTAAAATATACAAGAATATTTATGCATATGCAGTATAAATATTCCGTTAACCGTTAAATCGGCAACAAAAATATGAATATTTTTGCAATACTCCAACCTTTCTTTGAAATTTTATGCAAAAATATTCATTCTTCCTTCCCTCTCCCTTTACAGGTCTGAATTATGTATTATTGTATCTTTATACTCATATATGTATAATTAGAAATGTCTCAGCGGAAGCTGGATTAAGTTGGAGAGCCGGTCAATCTGCTCAGTATCTACTGGATACTTTAGGGCACATATTTTTTTCACTTCAGAAAAATGTGCCTATATTCGCAACGTTTTTGTCAAAGAGGACACCTAACCGTTTGACAGCCAAAATAACAAATAAATAATGAAAAAGATTCTCGCAACGCTCGCAGCCGTTCTTTGCTGCGCCACGATGTTCACGTCCTGCAACAAGGACAATCACGATTCTGAAGACGAAATCCTTAACTTCGCTCCCCTTATCCAGTGGGGCTGCAACATTTCTGACGTGGAGCAGCACATGCAGAGCAAAGAGTGGTGGGTGGACGGAAATGACAAGCTCGAATACTGGGAGGACCCATACAAGAGTTGGCACAGGTGGTATTATGTGGATAACGCCGATCTTCAACTAACCGAGCAGTACCTCTTCGAGACCAAAGACGGACAGAACCTGCGCTATGCAGTGAGCATCTGCTGGAACAAAGACGTACCAGCCCAGAAGTTCAAGAACACGCTGATTCACCAAGGATTCCATTCCACCGGCCAAATGGTAGAGTTTGCCGATAACATCTATGAAGTCCTCCTCTCTGCCGACGGGAAGACCGAAGCTCTGTACCAAAACGATGTCGATTGTTATATCGCCATTTATCGTCCTGTGGAAAAGTAATAGGAAGCGTTAATCATAATCTTCCTCAAAATCAATATCACTTGCGCAGATAAAAGCATCTGATTCTGCATCAAGAACAACGATTCGGGGAATGCAATAGAATTCTTTTTGGGTCTCCATACCGCAAAGCAGGATATTGTAGTTTTATGGATTTGTTCCACTAATGTTCCACTAAAAATACTAAAAACTCTCGCGAAGCGCTGATTTACAGTCACTTGCGAGGGTTTTTTGTAGCCCCGACAGGAATCGAACCTGTATTTAAGGTTTAGGAAACCTCCGTTCTATCCGTTGAACTACGGGGCCATGAGGAATGTCCTCAAGCTCAGGGAGAACAGAGATTGATTACTCTGCAGACTTCTCGATGATCTGACGTCCTCTGTAGTATCCGCACTCAGGGCATACTCTGTGATACATCACAGTAGCGCCACAGTTAGGGCAGGTAGCGAGGGTAGGAACAGGAGCGAAATCGTGAGTACGTCTCTTGTCTCTTCTCTGCTTTGAGAGTTTGTGTTTCGGATGTGCCATAATATAATACTTTAAATAATTACTCTATTTATTTCAAAAGGTCCTTGAGTCCGGCGAACGGGCTGTTGGAAGCCTCTTTCTTCTCTTCTGCCTTTGCAGTCTGGGAATTCAGATAAGCGATCGTCTTGGGATTGCACTTGCCGTCTTCGTGCACGCGCTGCATAGGAAGAGTCAGAAGTGAATAATCATAGACAACCTGGGAAAGGTCGAGGTCGGTATTGTCCTGAGGGACGAAGACGATCTCACGCTCACCTTCTTTGGTCTCCACCGGCTCCGAAGGCTCGTCTCCGAACTTGACGCTCAGATAGGCGGCGGTCTCAACCGGATAGTCGAGCCTCTCAAGACATCTGTCGCACTCTACTGAAAGGGTGCCGTCCACTTCAACGTCGACTCCCAGGTACTTGCCTGATTTTTCGACCGTTATGAGGACGTCAAGATTGGCGTCGAGGATCTCTGAATTGCCAAAACTATCAAAGAACTCCTTGTCCGCACGGCGTCTGAACTCAGACTTTCCCTGCGGTAATCCATTCAGAGGTATGATAAAATTCTCGTTCATTCAAACTCCTAAAATAGATTAAGGGATGCAAAGGTATAAATTTTTTTCCTATAATCAATCCTCATCACCGTTTTTTCTCTTGCGGTCCATCGGATCGAGAAGGATCTTGCGGATACGCATCGAAGTAGGTGTAACCTCTACGAGTTCATCGTCCTGGATGTACTCAAGAGCCTCTTCGAGAGAAAACTTGATGGCTGGAGGAAGTACGATCTTGTCATCTGAACCGGCAGCACGGACGTTGGTGAGTTTCTTGGTCTTGCAGATGTTGACATTGAGGTCCCTTTCACGGGTATGCTCTCCGACAACCATTCCACAGTAGATAGGCTCGCCAGGCTCGACGAAGAAGCGGCCTCTGTCGAGGAGCTTGTTCATTGAGTAAGCGATGGCTTCACCAGTTTCGAGGGAGACGAGGGAACCATTGCTGCGGCGTTCGATCTCACCCTTGTATGGCTGATACTCCTTGTAACGATGAGCTACGATAGCCTCTCCCTGTGATGCAGTGAGGAGGTTACTGCGGAGTCCCATAAGTCCACGGGTAGGAATCTCGAACTCGAGAAGAGTCCTGTCTCCTCTTGGCTCCATATGGATGAGGGCGCCTTTGCGGCGGGTTGATATTTCGATGGCAGCACCTACGAACTGTTCAGGAACCTCGATTGAGAGTTCCTCGATAGGTTCGCAACGCTGGCCATTGATAGTCTTGTCGAGGACCTTAGGCTGGCCGACCTGGAGTTCGAATCCCTCGCGGCGCATCGTCTCGATAAGGACAGAGAGGTGGAGGACACCACGTCCATAAACAATGAACGAGTCAGCTGAAACGCCCGGCTTCACCCTGAGGGCAAGGTTCTTCTCAAGTTCCTTCTCGAGACGGTCCTTGAGGTGGCGTGAGGTAACGAACTTACCTTCCTTTCCGAAGAAAGGAGAGTTATTGATAGTGAAGAGCATACTCATCGTAGGCTCATCAATGGCGATTGGAGGAAGAGCCTCAGGATTCTCGTAATCTGCGATCGTGTCGCCGATTTCGAAACCGTCGATTCCGACTACGGCACAGATGTCGCCGCAGTGGACCTCATCGACATTGACCTTTCCGAGGCCGTCGAAGCTCATAAGCTGCTTGATCTTAGCCTTCTGCATAACGTCGTACCTCTTGCAGAGGGTAACGTTCTGACCAGTCTTGAGCACGCCGCGGGTAAGTTTGCCGACAGCGATTCGTCCGACGTACGGAGAATACTCAAGTGAGGTAATGAGAAGCTGAGGAGTTCCTTCAACCTGCTGAGGCGCCGGGATTTCCTCGAGAATCGTATCGAGAAGAGGGGTGATGTCGCTGGTCGGCTTTCTCCAGTCGGTTGACATCCATCCCTGCTTTGCACTTCCGAATATAGTCTTGAAGTCAAGCTGTTCCTCTGTTGCATTGAGGTTGAACATAAGATCGAACACCTCTTCCTGAACCTCGTCAGGACGGCAGTTCGGCTTGTCCACCTTATTCACCACTACTATCGGCTTCTTGCCAAGCTGAAGAGCTTTCTGAAGCACGAATCTGGTCTGAGGCATACAGCCTTCGAACGCATCAACGAGCAGGAGGACGCCGTCGCACATATTGAGCACGCGCTCTACCTCACCGCCGAAGTCGCTATGGCCCGGAGTGTCTATAATGTTAATCTTCACGCCCTTGTACATCATCGAGACGTTCTTGGCGAGAATTGTGATACCTCTTTCTCTTTCGAGGTCATTGTTGTCGAGAATCAGCTGTCCAAGATTCTCCGGCTGACGGACAAGATTTGCCTGGTAGATCATACGGTCCACCATAGTGGTCTTGCCGTGATCGACGTGAGCGATCAGCGCTATGTTTCTGATTTCCTGCATCTTAGCGTTCTTTTGTAACTTCTGTCAAAAAATATCCCGCAAAAATACTGATTTCATCGGACAAAATAAACTTTTTAAGTAACTTTGTGCCTTCAAAATCAAATTAACAGAACAATGACGGAGAAAATCTTGATTCTCGATTCCGGTTCCCAAGTCACTCAGCTGATCGGCAGGCGATTAAGGGAGCTTAACGTCTTCTGCGAAATTTATCCTTACAACAAAATCCCGGCTCTGGACAGCACGGTAAAGGGAGTCATCCTTTCCGGCAGCCCTTGTTCGGTCAGAGACAAGAACGCACCGCAGCTCAATCTCGAAGGAATTAAAGGAAAATACCCTGTCCTCGGCATCTGCTACGGAGCCCAGTATCTTGCCTACAAATTCGGAGGTAACGTGGAAGGCTCGCTCGCACGAGAGTATGGACGTGCGATTCTTGACGTAAAGGACGCGAACTCACCTCTTCTCAAGGGAGTGGAACTTCGCTCACAGGTTTGGATGTCACACGGAGACACAATTTCCAAGCTTCCTGAAGGCGGCGAGGTAATCGCCTCGACACAGGATGTGGAATACGCCGCCTTCCATATCAAGGGAGAAGAGACTTACGCAGTACAGTTCCACCCTGAAGTGTTCCACACCGTAGAAGGAACCAAGATTCTCGGAAACTTCGCCCTCGGCATCTGCGGATGCAAGGGAGACTGGACTCCGGACTCATTCATCGACACCACCGTGGAGGAAATCCGCAGGAAGGTCGGAGATGAGAAGGTAATCCTCGGACTCAGCGGCGGAGTCGATTCGACGGTAGCCGGAGTCCTCATCAACAAGGCGATCGGCCACAACCTCACCTGTATCTTCGTAAACAACGGACTTCTCCGCAAGAACGAATACGAAGACGTGATGGAGTCATACAAGGATATGGGCCTCAACGTCATCGGAGCCGACGCGTCGAAGGAATTCCTCGCACAGCTCGCAGGAGTGACCGAACCTGAGGCAAAGAGAAAAATCATCGGAAGGCTCTTCGTAGAGACCTTCGACAAATATGCAAAGGGAGTGGAGAATGCGAAATGGCTCGCACAGGGTACGATCTATCCTGACGTCATCGAGTCAGCCGGCATCGAAGGCATCGCCTCCAAGATCAAGTCCCACCACAACGTGGGCGGTCTTCCAAAAGAAATGAACCTCCAGCTCCTTGAGCCGCTGAGAATGCTCTTCAAGGATGAGGTACGCCGCGTAGGCCGCGCCCTCGGCATCAAGGAAGAGCTCGTGGGACGCCATCCTTTCCCAGGACCGTCACTCGCCATCCGAATCATCGGCGACATTACCGAAGAGAAACTCAACGTCCTCCGCGAAGCTGACGACATCTTCATCAAGGGTCTTCGCAACTACGACTGCAGTGCCCTCGGCTTCCCTTCAGCATCAGACCCTCGCATCAAGGCCACGAACCTCTACGACGCAATCTGGCAGGCAGGAGTAGTTCTCCTTCCGATCAAGAGCGTCGGTGTGATGGGAGACGAAAGAACATACGAGAACCCTGTCGCACTCCGCGCAGTAGTTTCAACTGACGCAATGACAGCAGACTGGTTCCACTTCCCTTACGACTTTCTCGAGAAAGTCAGCAACGACATCATCAACAAAGTCAAGGGCGTGAACCGCGTAGTCTATGACATCAGTTCAAAACCGCCTGCAACAATCGAGTGGGAATAAAAAATAAAACCGGCCTTTTAAAAGGTCGGTTTTTTTGTGCGCGAGATCAGAGTCGAACTGACACGCCGCAATTGGCACTAGCTCCTGAAACTAGCGCGTCTACCATTTCGCCACTCGCGCAAGAGTAAGGACTGCAAATATAGAAATAATAATTCAAATGACAAGATTGAAATACTGTTTGGACGACCATTTGTCAACACTTATCGCAATGCTCGCGGAAGCAAAGTCAAGTTCCATCTCCACGTCATCCAAGTCCTCCTTGGTCCAGTCATAACGGGCCGCAGTCAGGACAGTACCCAAAGAAAAAGTCCTCAGCACTTTGTCACGGGTCAGGATTTCCACCCTCATCAGGTCGTCGAACTGGCGGGGAACCGAAAACCGGATGACTCCATCTTCGTCCGGGACAGCCTCAGCCCAGAAATTTCCCTGGACGAGAGAGCCGCCGAAGGCATATCCGGTGCAGTCTGAAATCAGCTTCATAGTGAAGGGCCAGCCCTCCTTCGCGGGATCAATCAGCCTCACAGTCATCTGACAGTAATTCTTGTGAAGACGCACCGTATCAGTGCACATCTCTCCGCTGGCATCCAGGCTACGGATCTCCATCCTGGCCCTAGGGAACTGCAGTCCTGGCTTGACACAAAGCCCCTGGCCTTCGACGAAACCACGGTTCTGCTGGTCTATGACCATCACGTCCACATTTCCCCTCGGGACCGGAACATAGTATTCCAGCAGGCCGTCCTCGGTATGGACCGTATCCGTATGAGTCCAGTCACCTTCCCCGCAGATGGAAAGCAGCAGGTAGTCCGGGGCCGGCTCGCCAACGCTCCCGAGGTCAAATGTGATATAGCAGGGACAAAGCTCCCTGTCCTCCAGCACAGTACACGAAAACAAGGCAGAGAAAACAATCAATAACACTGGAAGGACAGGAGCTGATGTCTTTTTGTCAGAAAACATAGGCGAATGACAATAGCACGTTATCAGGCCTTACAAAGATGCGGTTTCCGCTCTCCAGAACCCTTCCGCAGACAGGGCAGGCGTATTTTCTGTATTTTTCCTGTCCAGTCCAAAGGCCAAAGCCGAAGTCTATGTTGAAATGAGGGGTAACCATATATGAGTACCCGAAAGACAGGCCTCCACCAAGTCTGGTGCCTTCAATGGTTTCTTCTTCGTCAAACCAATTCTCGCTGAACTCGGCCCAGCGTCCTCCGAAGGAAGTCCACCAGCCGGAATAGACGTGCCAGGGCCAATAGCGTGCACCAAGGGCCGCTGAACGTTTCTTCATCTGTACATCGAAAAGACGGAAAGGATTATACATTCCGGAAGCATTTACGCTCCAATGTCTTGAAACAGCATAAGATGCGCCCGCGTTCACAGTTCCCAGCTCAGCCCACTCGACGAAATTGGTGGACATCGACATATTCTGGGAAAAAGCCAGATGCGGTATGCACAA
>JAILCZ010000021.1 GCA_024689985.1 Bacteroidales bacterium
ATCGGAGCTTACCGTTATCTCCAGACGATCTCAGTTACACAGGGCTACACCTTCGGTGACGAACTTGCATCAACTGCAAACTATACTTCGGTTGACCCTGGAATCAAGTGGGAGACTACTATGATGTCTGACCTCGGTCTCGACATCGCCCTCCTCAAGAGCAATCTCAACATTACCGTTGACGGCTTCTTCAACCGCACCAGAGACATCCTCGTGAGCCTTCCGGTTCCGGCTCTCTTCGGAAACGGATCTCCTACATCTAACGCTGCCATCGTCAACAGCTACGGATGGGAGGTTTCTGCCAACTATCATTTCCGTACAGGAGCATTCAACCACAATGTTTCCGGCAACCTCTCTGACAGCTGGAACATAGTTGACGACACAAAGGGAGAAACCCTCTATTTCGGATATGACGTCGTATCCGTAATCAAGGAAGGATATCCTCTCCATTCATATTATGCCCTCCGCAGCGACGGATTCTTCCAGAGCAACGAAGAGGCTGCGTCTTCCCCTCATCTCGAGGGCATCACGCCAAAGGCTGGTGATATCCGTTACATCGACAAGCCTGATGCAGAAGGATATACCGACGGAGTCATCAATGACGACGACCGTTTCGTAGTGGGCAATTCATTCCCTAGGTTTACTTTCGGATTCAACTATAATGTCCAGTGGAAGGGACTTTATTTCTCAGCCTTCCTTCAGGGAGTCGGACTGAGAGAGTCCTGGATGCGTGGTGAGGCCGTTGAAGCCTTCCACAACAACAACGAAGGACCTATCCTCGACTTCCATATGGACCGTTGGACTCCTGCTAATCCGGGAGCTTCATATCCTCGACTCACAATGGGTACCGAATCTACCAACAATGCAACCAAGAGTGATTTCTGGATCCAGGATGCATCTTATCTTAGAGTCAAGAATCTCCAGCTCGGATACAACTTCCAGGGCCATTGGATGAAGAAACTCAATCTTCAGGAACTCCGTACTTATCTCAGTGTGGAGAACGCATACACCTTCACAAAGATGAAGGGCGGATGGGATCCTGAGTATAATTCCGGCGGTAGCGGCCGAGCATATCCTGTAGCAAGGGTTTACTCAGTCGGTCTTAATGTGAAATTCTAACGTGGAGGGAAAAGCAATGAAAAAAATATATTCTATACTGAGCATTTCTGCCCTTATCCTTGCTGGTGCCTCTTGCGTGCCATTGGATACTGCACCATATGACAGGGAATCTGACATCACATTCTGGGAGACGGATCCTGATGCGGCCCTGAGCGCGCTCAATACCTGTTATGTCTCCCTTACAGATATGTACGGCCTCGTCTATAGCGACGGTATGACTGACAATGCCTATGTTAAGGGCGGTCAGACAAAGGCCATCGGAAACGGAACCTACGGCACGTCCGAGGGCTATATCTATAGCTTCTGGGGCGGTCACTACAGCGGTATCCGCGACTGCAACGAACTTCTTACGAACATTGACAGAGTGCCTGAACTCTCCGATGAGCTCAAGGCGAGATACATAGCTGAGGCCAGGACTCTCAGGGCTTGGCACTATTATGACCTTTATACCCGTTTCGGCGACGTCCCTTATGTGACGACTCTCATTTCCATCGCTGAATCACGCTCTCTCGAGCGTACACCGAGGGCCGCGGTCGTTGCCAATGTCATTGACGAGCTCAACGCTGTCATCGATTCCAAGGCTCTTCCGTCTTCATATTCCGGAAACGACAGGGGCCGTGTCACTCAGTGGGCCGCTATGGCCATCCTTGCGAAGGTCTATCTCTTCGAAGGTGATTATGAGAATGTGGCCAAGGTTACCGACAGAATTATGAATCAGAGCGGCATCAGTCTCTTCTCTTCATATTCAGGCCTTTTCGAAATCGGAAACGAATACTGTCCTGAGATTATGCTCTCAGCCCAGTACACACCTGTCCTCCGTGAGCACAACATTATGTATAACCTCATACCGCCTTCAATGGGAGGATATTCAAACATCGCTCCTCTGAAGTCCTTGGTTGACAGTTACATTATGCTCAACGGCCTTGCCATAACTGATTCAGCTTCGAATTATGATGAGTCAAATCCTTGGAACAACCGCGACCCAAGACTTGCCGCTACGATTATGTATCCGGGCAACAGCTACACTCTCGCGAATGGTTCTTCCCAGGAACCTCTCTGGGACGGCAAGGACAAGTACAACACCACGTCGGACGTCACTCCTACCGGATACTATGTCCGCAAATGGTGGGACAATACCTACAGGCTTACCCTCCAGTCAGGTCTCAACCCGATCATCATCCGCTATGCTGAGGTGCTCCTTATGAACGCCGAGGCACACGTCGAGCTCGGAACTATGACCGCAGATGTCTGGAACGCGACCATCAAGCCTATCCGTAAGCGCGCCGGCTTCACGCTCTCGTCTGCCCTCGATTTCCCAACATCGGGAGACATCAGGGAGATTGTCCGAAACGAACGTCGTGTCGAGCTTGCCTTCGAGGGTGCACGCCGCAATGACATCATCCGCTGGCGTATCGCCGAGGATGTCCTCAATGGCTGGTGCCACGGTATTTACACGGGCGAAACCCTTGGTACTGACGGCGGATATGTCCGCATCGAACTTCGTCAGTTCGACGCTTCAAGACATTATCTCTGGCCAATTCCTCAGAAGGAAAGAGACCTCAACGGCAATCTTACCCAGAATCCTAATTGGTAGTAAACTGGTAACTTAACAGGTAATTCATTATGAAAAAGATAATATTTGCCATACTCGGTATCGTAGCCCTGTTCGGCTGCCAGACCAAGTATGAACTCAACACCAATTTCACCGCTCCGACTCAGTTGGATGCGCCTGAACTGGTAATTTTGGATGTGACGTCCGCCGAGAGAGTGATTCTCTCCTGGTCGGGCGGGGAAGCCGAAGACGGCGGACTCATCCTCTACAATGTATTGTTTGACGCGGCAGGCGGAAATTTCTCCAATCCTCTCGCATCGTTCCAGAGTGACAAGGGCTCACAGGCCAGACTTACCCTTACCCACGCCCAGCTCAATCAGATTGCTCAGGCCGGTGGCGTAGAACCTAACGAGACAGGTGATTTCATCTGGACGGTCATCGCTTCCAAGGGCGGTACGGACAAAGCCTGCGGTATTTCTCAGACTATGACTCTGACCAGGGGCGAAGGCATCGATGACAATCCTGAATCCCTCGCCATCGCCGGAGACGCCGCCCTCGAAGCAGGACAGGTATTCCGTAAGGTGGAGGACGGCGAGTTCTCTATCGTGACCAGGCTCCAGGCTGGAAGCCTCTACTTCACCGAAGGCGAAAGCCGCTATTATCTTGGCACTTCCGGCAAGCTCGTCAAGGGATCTGATTCCTACGCTCTCGCAACTGCTCCTTCTACAGGACTTGCAAGGGTTACGGTAAGCTTCAATACTCTCAGTATGAAGATTGAGGAAATCAATCCTACGGTCGGCGCCCAGTTCGCTGCCAATAATGTCAACTTCCTTGAACTCAACTATGAAGGAAACGGAGTGTTCTCAGGTTCAGCTGAGGTGACACTTCTCGGCCCTGGCCGTCCTAACACTCCTTCGTGGTGTTCTTGGACTGAGGAACGTTATTCTTTCATAGCAAATGTTGACGGCACTTCGGTGCGCTGGGGATCTAAGTTCGCCGGCAGCAACGACGCCATTCTTCCGGACGGCTCGGAGGACTTCTACGATATTCACGAAGTTCAGAAGACCGACTGGGGCAACCTTTGGAAAATGTCTCACTCATTCGACCTCAAGGCGGTGAAGATTACAATCTACACCAACAAGGACGATAAGTTTACCCATACTCTCGAAGAAACGGTCATCACTCCGGATCCGGGTGATCCGACCTATCCTGAGGCTGTAAGTCTCTACGGAGCAGGCGCTGAGGTGGAAGGCCAGTCCTTCATCAAGGTCAGCACTGGTGTATATCGCATCTATGCCAAGCTCAAGGGCGGTGAAATCACCGTAAAGGATGACACCAAGACTTACAAGACATACACCTGCACGGCAACTCCTGCAGATGCTGACGCGACAAGACTCACCGTCGACCTGAAGAACGATACCGTTACAGAGGAAGTGGTCAACAAGCTTCGCTGCCTCTATGGCGCTACCTTCGAAGATGTCGTGACCCTTGCTTATCAGGGACAGGGCGTATGGCAGGGTACAGGCACAATTTATTTCAGATCCGTATCCTGGGGAATGGACGAGCGCTACTATTTCATCCCTACGATTGACGGAGAGCAGAGCAAGTGCTGGGGCCGTCTTGATTCAGTAGATGCTGAAAACCGCCCTGACGGTAATCAAAGCGCTGATTACTTCAACTGCGCTGAATTCGGTTGGGAACAGTGGTACCACCTCTGGAAGTTCGCTTCGAACACCGATGGCAGCAACTGTCAGATTACTTTCGAGACAAATAAGAATGGTGTGATGACACACTCCGTAATTGTACAATAATATGAAAACCCATATGAATATCACAGCAATTGTCTGTTCACTGCTGATGTCGGCAGTCTTCCCATCTTGCGATGAGGCAATCGAACCGCTCCTCCCTTCGAAAGGCGTAAGGGAAGGAACAGGCGGGGGAACCACATCCGAACTCTATCACGAAAAAGCTTACGAAACTTATCAGGCCATCGAGCGCCTCTACGGTATTACCGAGGGCGCTGCGGCAGGCCTCTACAATGAGAACTATCCGAAGGGCAATACCGACGGTGATGCCTCTTTCCTCTGGCCTTACGACGGTTATGTGACGGCTCTTGCCAATATGAACCGCCTTGGCTATGACGTGAACTACGCATACAAAGTCGAGAATTACGAGAGATATCTCAGCAACAATACTGCAGGTGGCTGGGGCTATTCTTCTTCGGCCGGCGGTTGGGGTGAGCGTTACTACGATGACAACTCCATAGTCGGAATCAATCTCGTCGAAGCTTACAATCAGCTTCATAAGCCTGAGTACCTCGAGCGCTGCGCACGCATCGTCAAGTTCCTCAAGACAGGCGTCGATGACACCTTCGGAGGCGGACTCTGGTGGTGTGAGCAGATGAAGAACCAGCCTGGCACGGACGGCTCCAACAAGCCTGCCTGTGCAAACGGTTTCGCTCAGTGGTTCCTTCTCGGATATTATGAAATCTGTCCGGACAACGAGAAGGCTGATGTCCTCGCTTTTGCAAAGAGCCTCTACAACTGGGTGTTCACGAATCTCCGTGACAACGACTACGTTTATCTCAACGACAAGGGCGCTGACGGCAAGATTCACGCGACCAAGTGGGCATACAACTCCGGTGCTATGATAGCCGCTGGCTATCGTCTCTACAAGATCACCGGTGAGCAGCACTATCTTGATGAGGCCATTGAGACAGCGGATGCGGCTTACAACTACTTCGTCCGTCCTCGTGGAGACATTCCTCTCAGCTATCCGCTCAATGACCCTTGGTTCACGAACAAGCTTATCGAGGCATATATCGAACTTCTTCCTGAACACGCTGCTTGTCAGACTTATATTGCTACATTTATAGCGAATCTCGACCGCGGCTGGCTCAACGGCCGCCAGACCAACGGCCTCTGGTATGAGGACTGGAGCGGCGTTCCAAACGACAAGAGAGACTGCGGCCTCCTTATGCAGGATGCTGCCCTTGATGCCCTCGGCATCGTAGCCCTCTACAAGGGTGAAAAGAAAACTGAGGAATAATATAAATTAACTGATTAACGATAATGCTCAAAAGATTACTTGTTGCGGGCCTTGCATTGACCACACTGCTTTCTTGCTCGGCCAAGGATGACGTCCTGGACTATGTCAACCCCAACATCGGCACCGTACACAGCCGCTGGTTCGTATTTACTCCTGCTTCCGTACCTTTCGGTATGGCCAAGCTTGGTGCATCCACCAACGGTACATACGGCAATCACGACGGCTGGGAGGCCGTAGGATATGAGGATACTCATACTTCCATTGACGGTTTCCCTTGTTTTCACGAATTTCAGGTTGGAGGGCTGGCCCTTATGCCTGTCACGGGAGAGCCTGTGACAGAGCCCGGCTTGCTACAAAATCCTTCGGAGGGTTGGCGTTCCACCTTTGATAAAGAGACTGAGGTTGCCCGTGCGGGCTATTACTCAGTCTTCCTCAAGGATTACGGCGTAAAGGCGGAACTTACCGCTACCAAGAGAGTGGGCTTCCAGCGCTTTACGTTCGGTCCCAAGGATCCTGGCAAGGAAGGTCCTGCTGAATCGCACATCCTTGTCAACGTGGGTACCAGGATGGGAGAAAGCGGAGCTGTCCGTGATGCATTTGTCAAGTGTGAAGGAAATATCATCTATGGCTATTTCATCACGGAGCCTGAGTATGTCAAGAAGTATCAGCCCGGGGCTTCCGTGAATATGTATTTCTACGGTGAGCTTTCCAAGGCTCCGGACAATGTGTCCGCCTTCAAGGTCGGTGGAGCCAGACTGAAGATGTCTGAGATCTCAGGAAGGGGAGCGGTTCTCTCCCTCGATTATGACGACCCTGGAACCGTTGAGGTGAAGCTTGGTCTTTCCTACACTTCCATTGACAATGCCCGTCTCAACCTTGAGACTGAGGCTGACAAGCTTTCTTTTGATGCTGCCGCAAAGCAGGCTGCAAAAGCCTGGCGCACGGCTCTCGGCCGCCTTGAGGTTTCGGGTGGAAGGACTGAGGACAGAATCAAATTCTACACCGGTCTATACCACGCCCTTCTCGGCCGCGGTCTGGCCAGTGACGTCAATGGCGCTTATCCTAAGAACGATGGTTCCATAGGCCAGATAGAGCTTGACAAAGACGGAAAGCCACTCCACTCGCATTACAATACGGATGCAATCTGGGGCGGTTATTGGAATCTTACCCCTCTGTGGGCCCTTGCATATCCTGAGTATTACAACGACTGGGTCGCATCCCAGCTCCTGGTTTACAAGGATGCCGGTTGGCTCGGAGATGGCATTGCCTGCAGCAAGTATGTTTCCGGTGTCGGTACCAATATGGTTTCTATCGCTTTTGCCGGAGCATATAACAGCGGAATCCGCAATTATGATATCGAGACTATGTACGAGGCCGCCCGCAAGGACAATCTTGAGTGGAGAGACCGTATAGAGGGTGCTGGCAAGATGGACGTCGAGCAGTTCGTCAAGAACGGCTATGTGCCTTATGTCAACGATCCTGGTTTCGTAGCTCACAGCGGTGGCGCAACTTTCTCGGTATCTCATACCTTGGAATATGGTTTCAGTGCATACGCTACCGCTCAGCTCGCCAAGCAGCTCGGTCACGAGGATGATTACAAACAGCTTATGGAGCTCTCCGACGGATGGGCTAAGCTCTTTGACGACGATCTTAAGCTCGTCCGTCCAAGGGTTGTCGGAGGAGCCTTTATCGACAACTTCAATCCTCTCGAGTCCTGGCGTGGTTTCCAGGAGGGCAATGCGGTTCAGTACACGTTCTTCGTGCCTCAGAACCCTGATTCTCTCGTGACCCGTCTCGGCAGGGACATCTTCAATGAGCGTCTCGACAGTATTTTCACCGAGGCCCGGAAGAGTGTCTTCGGCGGCGGCAAGGTGGCTTATGCTTTCTCAGGACTCAACAGCCCGTACAATCACGGCAATCAGCCTTGTCTCCACGAGCCTTGGTTCTTCAACTTCTCAGGCAAGCCGGCCCTTTCTCAGAAATGGGTGCGTCTTATCTGCGACGAGTTCTACGGTACGGACGGTGAGCACGGCTACGGCTATGGCCAGGACGAGGACCAGGGGCAGCTCGGAGCTTGGTATGTCCTTTCTACGATGGGTCTGTTCGACGTTCAGGGTGGAGCCTGCGAGCGTCCGACCTATCAGATCGGAAGTCCTGTATTTGATAAGATAGTAGTGCATTTGAGCCCTTATAATTCAAGCGGCAAGAAGTTCGTGATCGAAACCAAAGGCAACAGCCCGGAGGCTCTCTATGTTCAGGGGGCTACCTTCAATGGCAAGCCTCTTGACCGCAACTGGCTATACCGCGATGAAGTCTATTCAGGAGGAAAACTTGTGTTGGATATGGGAGAAGAACCTTCCACTGTGTGGGACTCTTCTTGTCCTCCTGTCAGCAGATAGCAAATTCATTCTAACGATAATAACCGATCGCTATCTGACCTTACTTAGTTAGTGTTAATGTGAAAGTCCAGCCGTGAGGTTGGACTTTTTCATAAACTTTTCATTACTTTTGCAGTCGAATAATCGCTTACTAAGACTGATTATGAAAAACAAAATCAAAAACTTCAAAACCCTTCAGGCCACTGTCCTGGCCTTCATCCTGGGCTTTTACGGACTGAATCTCTCCGCCCAGGGCAAACTCGAGTTCAACTATTTCATCGGAGGCGCAAGCACTGATTACATCAAAGTCGACGACCTTGGTGCAGAATGTTATGACAATGATTTATATAGCCTTTATTCTGCACATTACAGCGTAGAATCAGGCCCTGTCCTTTCGCTTAATGCCAACTATGTCCTCAATCGTTTCGTCCGTGTCGGAGCACAGGCCAACTGGACTTACCTTTCAGGCACATTCTGGTACACGACTCCCAATTCCCTGAACGGCACTGATTTCAAGAATCAGCTTTTCAGCGTTCTTCCTCAAGTCAAGTTGATGATTCCCAGCCCGGATCATTTCAGACTCTACGGCAAGTTCGCTGCCGGTGTCCGTTTTGCTTCCGGAGATACCAGGTCGGATACCGGCTATAGTGAGTACCCGATCAAGAATCCTGTCGATTTCGCCTGGCAGATTACGCCTATAGGCTTTGAATGGGGTGGCCATAGGGTTTATGGCAACGCAGAGCTCTGCTATGGCAGCATCCTTCGTGGTGCTATGATTGGTATGGGCTTCAGATTCTAGTATTATTTGATTGAGTCAGAACTATTTGATTGAGAAAAAGATTATGAAAAAGTTCGCTTTTATTATGTCACTTGTTGCCGTCTTCTTCGTTTCCTGTTCCAAGGAGGATGACATAGTAGGTGGCCGCGACTACCTGTTCAATGAGGACGGTCGCAGATATATGATGAATATTGCCGACAACCTCATCACGGACGCAATTTACGAGCTGGAGAATGTAGAGGACAAGTGCTGCTCTGCCGGGGATTCCTACATCGTCACTAATAAGACCAACCGCCTGTGCGGTTTGGATATTGTCTGCGCGAATTCTTCCAGCTGGACTCTTTCCTATGAGGGAGACTATGAGTTCGGTGGCAAGTACTATCCTACATCTTTCCATATTTCAGCACATAAGGCAACACCTGGCACTAATGTCGCAGATGACGAAGAGGGATGGATCCTTTTCGTGGAAGGCAAGCGCTATGAGCGCGATGGTTTCTGGTGCACCTTCAGTTCTTCTACGGATTCGAATAGCTTTGGCGCTATCACCTATATCAATACTCGTGGCGCTCAGGCCCTCGGTTGGGATGTGGTCAAGGGAGACATTATGATGAGAGTATTCAAGTATGACGAAAGCATCGACAACTGCATACTTTCCTTCTCCGGCGCTCCGTCTCAGGCCGTTTTCACCTGCGGTCTGTAAAAGACACCTTTAGGATTGAAGAATTGATTTGACTGTGTCCCTGTATTTGCGGGAAACAGGAATTGACTGCTGACCGATGCAGACTAAGTCTGCTGAGGTCAGTTTTGCGTCTTGGATGCTGACAAGGAAGGAACGGTGAATCCTGAGATATTCTGTTCCAAGGAGATTCTCCCACTGGCTGATGCTGGTCTTGTTTCTGTAGGTTTGTCCGTCTCGGACATAGACCAGAACTTCCGAGTCCCTGGATTCTATGAATAGAATATCTTTTTTCATCAGGGAGACTTTCTTGTAGTCTGATGTGAAGGTGATGATCTGCTCGGTCGGGTATTTGTTGTCCAGCCATTTGATCAGCAGATAATGACCGTATGCCAAGATCGCAAGAATCGCTGCAACGAAGACTGGATTGCCCAGCATTGCAGGGATAGGCCAATTGGAGTATTTGTCTTGGTAAATCAGGGCAATGAAGATATATTGCCAGATATAGATGAGCAGGAATGTCAGCAGCATAACCCCCAGAATGATGCATATTTTGTCCAGGATTCGCTTTCTTCTGTTTTGGGTACGTTCTGCCTTTGGGAGGAAGAATGACAGGGCCATAGCTGCAGGAAGAAATGAAAGGCTCATAAGTACAGCCTGTCCCAGGTCATAGTTAAGACTTGTGAGCAGAGTGGCCGTCAGGAATATTGCGGCCAGCCAGTACGCGATTATTATTGCTGCCTTTTTCATTTCATTGCTAAACTACTCATTTTTCCGAAAATTTGATGTGCTAATTCTTCCAAAGGGTGTGGAATTGTGCAAGTTAAGGGGATTTGACAAGGGGTTGGCCGGATTCTACCTTGCTTATTTGGGCACTATATTCCTACCTTTACACCAAGGAATTCCGAACCTGAAAGTTTAACTTAAATCTTAATCAGCTATGTTACCTTTGACAGCAGATCTTTTCACGCTATTTCTAGCTGGCGGTCCTGCATTTATGATTCTTATAACCCTTCTTTTTATCGGTCTTTTCTTCGCATCCTGGAAGGCTCCAGCCTGGGTAAAGGAGATTGGTATCGGAGCCTTGGTCGTCGGAGTGTTCGGTACTCTTCTCGGCTTCCTTCAAGCTGCTGATGCCATTCAGAGCCTTCCTGGCGACGTCGATCAATGTGTCATTGCAGGTGGAATCAAGGTCGCACTCGTACCTGTCCTCTATGGACTTGTCGTCTATTTCGTCTCTTTGATTCTCCGCGTCGTCAACAAGCCTAGGATCTGATAGTTTATCCGTTTATTCAAACTGAATGGGGACTGTTTCAAAAACAGTCCCCATCTGCATTTTATCAGCTATCTCTTATTTTCTTAAAATGTTTGTTATACTAAACATTTATGCATATATTTGTGCTCAATAACAAGCAATTATGGGAAAGAATACGTTTGGTAAAATGATGCCGAGGTCTTTGGACCAGAATATGAAAATCATGGGCGAACAGATTAAGTTGGCTCGAAGACGCAGGCACCTGTCTATGCAGGACATAGCAGATAGGGCAACGGTAACACGGCTGACCGTTTCTAAAGTAGAGCATGGTGACCCTACGGTTTCTATGGGCATTTATGCACGCGTTCTCTTTGCTCTTAATCTGGAAAAGGATATTACCTTGCTTGCAGCCGATGATGCTCTTGGCAGGCAACTTCAAGATGCAGAATTACTGAGGAAATGAAAAAGATAACAGTTTTCGCGGATTTTGACTTCCTTTCTTCACCTCAAGAGATTGGAACATTAGGCTACGAACACGTTCGCGGCAAAGGTCACTTTGTCTTTGGGTATTCACGTGAGTGGCTGAAACAGTATGGCGGCATTATGCTTAGCGGTGATCTGATGAATGTCGATTCGTTGCAATATCCTCGTGGCAATGACAATGTGTTCGGCTTCGTCAAGGATTCCTTCCCTGATCGTTGGGGAAGATTGCTGCTTGACCGCAGAGAACGTTTGTCAGCTCTTTCAGAAGGGCGCTCAATACGAATGCTCTCCAACTACGATTATCTCGTCGGTATTGAGGACTTTACTCGTATGGGCGGCATACGTTACAAAGAGGAAGACAGCGAGGGCTTTGTTAACGCAAGTACAAAATACCTTGTTCCTCCTGTCGATAGCCTTGGTGCCTTATGCGAAGCGTGCAATGAGATTGAGTCGGCAGAAGAACGCAATGAATTGCCGGAACAACGTTGGTTGGACCAGCTGATTGATCCTGGGTCTTCGCTAGGCGGTGCTCGTCCTAAAGCGAATGTTGTTGATTCCGATGGTACGCTGTATGTGGCCAAGTTCCCGTCAAAAAAGGACTTGGAAAATACGGAACTCATTGAGCACTTCTCCCATCAACTTGCGGCCAAAGCCGGCATCAATGTAGCGAAAACGCGAACCGTAAGGATTTCAAAAGAACGTGATTTGCTGCTCTCCGAGCGTTTTGACAGGACAAAGGATGGTCGTCGTATCCATTTCGCTTCTGCTATGTCCCTGCTTGGTCTTGATGATGGCGCCGGCAGCAGCACAGGTAATGGTTATCTGGATATAGTTGATTTCATCCTCCGTGCCTGCACCAATGTTCAGGAGAATCTCAGAGAGCTCTATCGCAGGGTTGCATTTAACGTTATGTTCGGCAATACCGATGACCACTTCCGTAATCACGGTTTTCTGCTCACTCCAAAAGGCTGGACGCTTTCTCCTGCATATGACATCACCCCCGGGACGAAGTTACATCAAAGCTTACTCATTGACGCATACACAGAACAGTCGGACGTCAGTGTTCTGCTTTCTGCAAGCGAGAACTATATGATTGATAGACAGGAGGCGGCGGATATTATCGAGGACGTTCGTGCCTCCATTAAGGACTGGCGCAAGACGGCCATAGAACTGCAGATACCTTTAAAGCAGCTTGGGCCATATTCCATACGTTGGGAAGAACTGTAATTATACAAAAAAGGACTGCTTCTTTCCGAAGCAGTCCCTTGGTGCGGGTTGGTTGACAATTAGCGAACTTTTTCGCGATATCTCCAAATTTTCAGAGATTTCATTGAATGGTACGAAGCAATCTATGCCAAAGAACCATGGAAATAATATATCCCCAGCCGCCGGAATGGCCGATTTAAGTTATTGGTGCTATTTATTCACCCGCTGGAAGACGATGGGAGTGGTGCTGAAGTCGGCGGCTATGCTGGTCCAGCCCTGGATCTCCAGGCAGCTGTCGTCGTCGTAGACTTTGACCTGCATCTTCTTGCCTTTGGGAGTAGGCTGTGGTACGTAGCTGTAGGTCCAGTCGCCTTCTTTCCAGAAGCCATCCTGGATATAGAAGCCCGTATCGTATTTGTAGAGCGTCAGTTGAAGGTCAAAGCCATGATGACCGTCCACGGTGTAGGCAAATGAGTAGCAGAAATGTCGGCCGGAGAGCAGTTAAATGATCTGATGGAGATTGAGCAGACTATCGCAACCTACCAAACAGAAATCACCAGCAATCTGGAAGAGATTGAAGGTCTTAAGACCGAAGCTGAGGGTGAGCAGCAGGCACTGCAGGTTATGCAGGATGGCA
>JAILCZ010000022.1 GCA_024689985.1 Bacteroidales bacterium
CCTCGTCGCCATCTGCCATCAGCAGAACATCGAGGTCGTGCCGTTCGTCGGCCCGTCATCCCTAATGATGGCCCTGATGAGTTCCCGTCTCAACGGCCAGAGCTTCGCCTTCTGCGGCTACCTCCCTGCCAAGACCGACGAGCGCCGCAAGGCAATCGCCGCCATCGAGCGTCGCTCCGCCGCCGAGAAGCAGACCCAGATCTTCATCGAGACCCCGTACCGCAACGACCAGATGCTCGCCGACCTTCTCAACTTCTGCAAGGCCGACACCCGCATCACCGTCGCCTGCAACATCACGATGCCTGACGCCTACATCAAGACCAAGAAGGTCGCAGACTGGAAGAAGCAGACTCCGACCCTCGGCAAGCGCCCTTGCGTCTTCCTCCTGCTCGGCAAATAACCCTGCAAAACAGCACCAGCTAATACGCCCGGCAAATGCACCGGGCACACATTCATTATAAATAAGAACCAAACAATACCTCAATAGATGAAAAAAGCAACAGTAAGCCAGATAAGAAAAGGCACAATCGGCCTTCAGGGAATGGAATTCAGAAAAGCCAAGGTCGGCTACTACGAAGAAGAGCAGATCAACGGCAACGACATCATCGTTGACTTCTCCGCAGAAATAGATATGGAAAAAGTCTGCGAATCCGACGACCTCGCCGACACCCTCAACTACGCAGAGGCCTACGAAATCATCGAAAAGGTAATGTCCCAGCCTGCCAAGATGATCGAGCACGTCGCCGCCCGCATCATCAAGGCCCTCCGTGCCGCCTACCCGAACATCCTGAGCCTCACCGTCACGGTCACCAAGCTCCACCCGAAGTTCCACGACGGCGCCCAGCCCGTCGCCTCCTCTCGCGTCACCCTCACCGACTAGCCCTAAGATTGCGTCCCGACACAACGCCACTTTCGTGGCCGTTTTAGAATCCCGGTCGCAAAACTCACTGTATTTCGGGCCATTTACCATTAGCGAACTTTTCGCGGCCACAAATAATTAGCTTTTTCAGCCCTTCTTTCCCCCATGGCCACGTAAGTCCTCCAACATCGGGCCAACTCACAAAATAAAGAAGTGCTTTCCACGGATCAGGTCATTTTCAAGGCCGGCAGCATCCCTCAAAATCCCTCCGGCCACGATTGAATGGCTTTTCCTGCCCAAAAACCGGAAACAAACATTTTCGGCCACACAAACCACTCAATTTCTGGCCGCAACCCTTCCTGGTGTACGTTGGCATCCCGAAAAAACGCCGTTTCCGTGACTTTCGACCCTTATCCTCAGATTGCGGCCCGACACAACGCCACTTTCCTGGCCGTTTTAGAATTCCGGTCGCAAAACACACTGTATTTCGGGCCATTTCCCATTAGCGAACTTTTCGTGGCCACAAATAATTAGCTTTTTCAGCCCTTCTTTCCCCCCATGGCCACGTAAGTCCTCCAACATCGGGCTGACTCACAAAATAAAGAAGTGCTTTCCACGGATCCGGGCCTTTTCAAGGCCGGCAGCATCCCTCAAAATCCCTCCGGCCATGAAATTCTAATCAAATGTGGATGGCGTGAAATTTAGGGAAGGTGTTGGCCTTGAAAAGCCTCTTATATGTGGATTTCACTGATTTTAATTGACCTGCGTCCCGATATTGAGGGGTTATGTTGGCCGTTTTTCTTGGACGGGCAAGAAAAGCTAATTATTTGTGGCTGTGAGAAGGGCGCTGGCGGGAGGCGGCCCGAAATCCCTTGATGTTTGTGTCCGGAAGCTGAAATCGGCCACGAAAGTGGCCTTTTGGCGGACCGATGGTTGGTGGGATCGTCTAAAATCCACGTGGAGGGTGTGTTTTCGGGTCTCTGAAATGAAGAACGGCCAAACCAGGGGTTCTGGAATGGCCGTAGAGTGAGGCAGGGTTGTGCTAGATGCTGAAGTTGTGGTAGTGAGGACCGAAGCGCTCGAAAGCGGCGCGGTCGAGTTCCTCACGGTCGTCAGGATGGGCGATGCTGATCATCAGCTTGGCGCGCTCCTGGAGAGACTTGCCCCAGAGGTCGACTGCGCCCCATTCCGTTACGATGTAATGTGCATCGGCTCTTGGGGTGACAACGCCTGCTCCTGGGTTGAGAAGAGGAACGATCTTGCTCTTGCCGTTCTTGGTCCTGGATGCGAAAGCCGTGATGGACTTGCCGCCTTCTGACATAGTGGCGCCCTTGACGAAGTCAAGCTGTCCGCCTGTGCCGGAGAAGATGCGGGTGCCGATTGAGTCGGCGCTGATCTGTCCCGTGAAGTCAACTTCGGTGGCTGAGTTGATGGCCATCATATTCGGATTCTGGGCGATGATCCAAGGGTCGTTGGTGTACTTGATTTCCTTCATCGCAACAGCCGGGTTGTGGTCGATATAGTTGTAAACATCGTCACTTCCGAGGAGGAAGGATGCGACGCTCTGTCCTACGTCAATTTTCTTTGCTGAGTTGTTCACCACGCCGGCCTTGATGAGCTTGAGGATACCGTCGGCAAACATCTCTGTGTGAAGTCCAAGGTTCTTGTGGTCAAGAAGCTGGATTGCAAGGGCGTTAGGGAGGGCTCCGATACCCATCTGGAGGCAGGCTCCGTCAGGTACGAGTTCCGCGCAGTTCTTACCGATGAGTTTTTCAGTCTCATTAGGTTCTGCGAATCCCTTGGTGATAAGTTTCTCGTCGTGCTCTACGAAGATGTCGATGTCGTCCAGTGAGATCAGGTCGCCATAGGCGAACGGAACGAACTTGTTGACAACGGCAATGACAGTCTTGGCACACTCGACTGCGGCGTAGGTGGCATCCACTGATGTACCGAGGGATACTCGGCCGTTCTCATCAGGAAGTGAGACCTGGATCATCGCCACGTCACAAGGAAGGGCTCCGCTGCGGTAGAGCTTCTGGCTCTCTCCGAGGTGGACCGGAAGATAGTCTGCATAACCGGCGTTGACGTTGGCTCTTACGTTAGGGCCTACGAAGAAACCCTGGTCGAAGAACTTGCCGTCATACTCTGGCTGAGAATAAATGGCCGGGCCTTCTGTGTGGAAATGGTGGAAATGGAGGTCTTCAACCTCGCCTGCATCGGCTCTTAGTTTGAGCGCATCCAAAAGAATGATAGGGGTAGCGGCAACACCGCTGAGATGAATGTGGTCGTGTGACTTTACTGCCTTTACCGCTTCTTCAGCGGACACAAAATGAATGGACTTCATTATTTATTGCTTAATTTTGTTTTTTAAGTGGATTGCAAATATACAAAAAAATGAATACGAGAGAACAGAATCTGGAGAAGCTTTCCCGACTTCTTGACGTAATGGACAGACTTAGAGAAGAATGCCCGTGGAATCACGAACAAACGAACGAGTCTATCAGGCCCAGGACGATAGAAGAAGTCTATGAACTTAGCGACGCCCTCATCAAGGATGATGACGCAGAAATCAAGAAAGAACTCGGAGACGTGCTCTTCCATATAGTATTCTACGCGAAGATTGCATCCGAGAAAGGCAAGTTCGACATTGGAGATATAGCCGACGCGATTTCTGACAAGATGATATTCAGACATCCGCACGTGTTCGGAGACGGACCGAAGGCTCATACGGCTGAGGAAATCGCTTCCACCTGGGAACTGGTAAAGGCAAAGGAAAAGGGAGGAAACAAGAGAATCCTCTCCGGCGTGCCTGAAAGTATGCCGTCCCTTCTGAAAGCCTATTTTATGCAGGACAAGGCCAGAGGAGCCGGTTTCGACTGGGAAAAGAAAGAAGACGTATGGGAAAAGGTGCGTGAGGAACTCGGAGAATTCCAGACGGAACTGAATTCGATGGACGGAAGCGAAGAATCAGTGCAGAGAGCCGAAGGAGAGCTCGGAGACTACCTCTTCTCGATTATCAATGCCGCAAGGCTGTATGGATTGGATCCTGACAGGGCACTGTCATCAACCTGCGCCAAATTCAGGAAAAGATTCACTTACCTGGAGGAGAAAACAATTCGCCAGGGACGAAATCTCAAAGATCTGACCCTGGCGGAAATGGATTCTTTATGGGATGAGGCTAAAGCTCAAGAGTAATCTTAAAGAGCAAGCCTGAAACCAAATGACTTCTTTATATTGCTAGGCGGAATGCTCTGCCTGTTGGAATTGCGGCAGGCGCTCCAAGGTGACTCGCAGCTACCGCCACGGGTGACTTTCATTTTGCCGGTCTCCGGACCTGTAGGATCGGTGACATCTTCGCTGCCGTAAGGTGCAGTCCAATCCTGGCACCACTCCCAGACATTGCCGCTCATATCGTATAGACCGATCTGATTGGCTTTCTTGCCCTTTGCAGGGTGAATTTCCTTGTTTGAATTCTCGCCATACCAGGCAACGAGGCTGATCTCGTCGCTGCCGGCATATCTGTTATAGTTGCTGACGCGTCCGCGTGCAGCGAACTCCCACTCGGCCTCGGTAGGGAGGCGGAATGAGCGTCCTGTGAGCTTGTTGAGCTTGAGGATGAAATGCTGGGCGTCATACCAGGAAATATTGCAGACAGCCTTGTCCGCATCCTTCTTGGCGTCATTGTAACGCGGAAGGGAGCCCATTACGGCATTCCAGAGAGCTACGGTTACCTCGGTCTCTCCGATCTCATAGTCGCTGAGAGTAACCTTGTGCACAGGCTTCTCATCATCCTTGGCATATTTGTACTGGTCGGAAGTACCGCCCATATCGAAAGAACCGCCCTTGACGAGAACCATCTTGTAGGAAGCATTTCCGACTTTGATGGTTTCAGTCTTGCGTTCTCCTTCTTCTCTTTCAGCCTTGCCGGATACGATCACGTCCTTGATTGCCTCGGCAACAGGCTTGTTGGTATTGAGGGCAACACGGAAACCGAGACTCTTGGCCTTCGCGGTCGGGTTGATGCCCCTTCTTTCCTTGGTGTTGCGGTAAACTCTCTCCTCAGTCTTCTCAGGACCTGCAGGGTTAATCTCGAGGTCATCACCATAGAC
>JAILCZ010000065.1 GCA_024689985.1 Bacteroidales bacterium
GGCGGAGGAGAAGCAAACGTCGCAATAAGCCTCGCAAATTATGGCCACGACTCATACTATGTCAGCAAACTTCCAAGCCACGAAATAGGACAGATTGCTGTGAATGAGCTCCGTAAATACGGCATCAAGACAGACTATATCACCCGCGGAGGCTACAGAATCGGCCTCTACTACGCAGAAACAGGTGCGGCAATGCGCCCGTCAAAGGTCATCTACGACAGAGCGCATTCAGCCATCGCAGAAGCCGAGCCTGAAGACTTCGATTTCGACAAGATCTTCGAAGGAGCGACCTGGTTCCACTGGTCAGGCATCACCCCTGCCATCTCCGACAAGGCCGCAGCCCTCACGAAACTCGCCTGCGAAGCGGCAAAACGCCACGGCGTCACCGTATCCTGCGACCTCAACTTCCGCAAAAAACTCTGGACATCAGAGAAAGCCATCTCCGTAATGCGTCCATTGATGCAGTATGTCGACATATGCATCGGAAACGAAGAAGACGCCGAACTCTGCCTCGGATTCAAGCCTGACGCAGACGTAGAAGGCGGAAAGACTGACGCAGCCGGATACGAAGGCATCTTCAGGCAGATGAAGAAGGAATTCGGATTCAAATACGTCGTATCCACGCTCCGCGAATCATTCTCCGCAAACCACAACGGCTGGAAAGCCCTCATCTACGACGGAAATGAATTCTACCAGAGCAAGCGCTACGACATCGACCACATCGTTGACCGCGTAGGCGGCGGAGACGCATTCTCAGCCGGCCTCATCCACGGCCTTCTCAAATACGACTACGACCAGGCCACAGCCCTCGAATTCGCAGTCGCAGCATCAGCCCTCAAGCACACCGTCAACGGCGACTTCAATATGGTAAGCGAAGCCGAGGTGCTCAGCCTTATGGGCGGAAACGCAAACGGACGTGTTCAACGCTAAAACTAAAAACTATGGCAAAGTACAGTAAATTACAGGTCATCTCGACTATGAAGGAAACCGGTATGGTGCCGGTATTCTACAACGCCGATGTTGAAATCTCAAAGAAAGTGATAAAGGCCTGCTATGAAGGCGGAGTCCGCGTGTTCGAATTCACGAACCGTGGCGACTTTGCGCAGGAGGTCTTCGGAGAACTCGTAAAATACGCAAACAAGGAACTCCCAGGTATGATCGTGGGAGTGGGAAGCGTGGTTGACCCGGGCACGGCGGCAATGTACCTCCAGCTTGGAGCCAACTTCGTCGTGGGCCCTCTCTTCAACCCTGCAATCGCTCCGATCTGCAACAGAAGGCTCGTGCCTTACTGCCCTGGCTGCGGTTCAGTCAGCGAAGTCGGAGCTGCACAGGAAGTCGGATGTGACCTCACGAAGGTCTTCCCTGGCGACGTCCTCGGACCTGCATTCGTAAAGGGACTCCGCGCACCGATGCCTTGGAGCAACATTATGGTAACCGGAGGCGTAAAGCCTACGAAGGAGAATCTGGAAGGATGGTTCAAAGCCGGCGCGACCTGCGTAGGTATGGGCTCCAACCTCTTCCCGAAGGATGTGATTGCAGCCGGAGAGTGGTCGAAGATCACCGAGCTTTGCAAGAACGCCCTAGATATAATAAAAGAAGTAAGAGCTTAAATGAAAAAGAGGTAGGAGCCTAAGCTCTTACCTCTTTTTTTTATTCACCGAGGAACTGGGCTCCCGGAAGACCAGGCTTGCCCTGGATCCTGTGATTAGCCTTATATCCCATTATTTCATAAATCCTGAAGTGCTTCTCGAGGGAACTCTTGAGGCGCTCGATGTCCTTCGAGCCCTTAGGACTCCACTGCACCTCACTGAGAGCAGCCAGACGAGGCAGGAGCATATACTCCAGATGGTCATTCGTAGCAATATACTCGGTCCAGAGATTAGCCTGGACACCGAGGATATGCTTCTGTGACTCCGGATCAGTCACGACGTCAGCAGGCTCGAAACTGTAGACCTTCTCGACAGGGAGTTCTCCTCCGATTCCGTAAGGTTCCTCCTTGCGGCCTTCGTTGTCGCTCTGATAGAAATCAAAGTAGCAATAAGACATAGGAGTGAGGATGGTAGGGAAACCAAGGCCCGTGGACTTGATGCAGGCTGCATCCCTGCGCCAGGCCATAACGGTGGCGCCTTCTCCGAGCTTACCTTCGAGGATCTCATCCCAGCCGATGATCTTGCGGCCCTTTCCGGAGAGATACTTCTGCACTTCCATCGTCACATAATTCTGGAGATACATCTCCGCGGTATGGGTAGAATCCGAAACGATGCCGAGCTCCTTGATGAGCCTCTGGCAGTCCGGACAATTCTTCCAGCGCTCCTTCGGGCACTCGTCGCCACCGATATGGATATACTTTGAAGGGAAGATTTCGCAGAGCTCATCGAACACATCCTGGAGGAAGGTGAACATCTGTCCCTTTCCAGGGCAGAGCACGTCATCGGAGACGCCCCAGCGTGTCCACACCTGGTAAGGACCTCCCGTACATCCAAGTTCAGGATAGGCGGCAAGGACTCCGAGCATATGGCCAGGAAGGTCGATTTCTGGAATCACCTCGATTCCGAGACCCTTTGCATAAGCCACTACATCCCTAAGCTGGTCCTGAGTATAGAATCCACCGTAAACGAGACCGTCGTGAGTCTCGAAATTGCGCTTCACCGCAGTTCCGGCGCGGTAGGCGCCAACTTCCGTAAGGCGAGGGTATTTCTTGATCTCGACTCTCCAGCCCTGATCGTCGGTAAGATGCCAGTGGAAGGTATTGAGCTTATATACAGCCATAATGTCGAGGTACTTCTTCACCTCATCCACCGTCCAGAAATGTCTGGAACAGTCAAGGTGCATACCTCTGTATCCGAATCTGGGAGTGTCCTCGATGATGAGGGCAGGAATCGTCCATTTAAGGCCGCTGACGGCAGTCTTGCCGTAAATCTCGGCAGGAAGGAGCTGGCGGATGGTCTGGGTGGCATAGAGGAAGCCACGGGCATCAGAGGCCTTGACGAGGGCCAGCTTGCCATTGACGGCGAGGGTGTATGACTCCGGAGCCATCTTCTTGTCCACAACGAAAACGAAGCCCTTTGAAGGGATACGGGACTGGACGGAAAGTCCGACTACTACCGGGGAAATCTTGCCAGATGCACTGGAAAGCTTGTCTGCAAGACGGGCGACGGCGAGACGGCTGATGGAATCCAGGGCAGGGTCCATATAGAACTGGGCACCTGATGCCTTGAAATCAGAACCTTTGATGAACTCGACGCTTGTCGGATAAGGAAGAATCTCGATCTTCTTTTCAGTCTTAGCCATTGCCGTAAAAGCAGAAAGGAGCAGCAAAGCTGCGAATGCGGTTTTAATGAATTTCATATGTGTGTGTTTGCGGCACTAAAAATATCAATATATCAGAAATCCTGCAACTCCGCCGAAGATAATGAGGAGAATAGGACTCATTTTTAGGAAGGATGCAACCAGGGCGGCTCCGAAAAGGACCCAGCTCTTCCAGTCCGGGAAGTTCTCAGGCACCATAAGGATGATGGCAGCGGCGGCGATGAGGCCTACGACGGCAGGTCGGAGCCAGGACATCACCTCCTCGAACTTCGTATTGCCACGGAGCCTGGAATAGGCTTTGACCAGGATGAGCACCAGGATGAACGACGGCAGAGTCACGGCCAGGGTGGCCGTAAACGAGCCCATAATGCTCATAAACGTGCCGGCACCAGCCTCCTGGAGGACATTGTAGCCCGTGAAGGTGGCACAGTTGATGCCGATAGGTCCCGGCGTCATCTGGGAAATGGCGACGACATCGGTGAAGGCGCTCTGGGTCATCCAGCCGTGGGTCACGACGACCTGAGTCTGAATGAGGGAAAGCATAGCGTAGCCTCCTCCGAAGGTGAAGAGACCGATGACGAAGAAAGTAACGAAAAGCTGAGGGTAAATAGCGATGTAATCCATCATTTCTTTGCCCTCCTATCCTTATACCACGCGAAGAATCCCGCGATGACGATTATCACGAGAAGAATATAGATCGGCGAGAAATCCAGGAAAGCGACAAGGACAAGGGTCGCAGCAGCGATGGCCCAGGCCCAGACGTTCTTGTTGCACTTCATCGCCATATTGTATGCAGGCACCACGATAAGCGACACAACCACGGGGCGGATGCCCTTGAAGACGCGCTCCACCACAGGACTGTCCTGATAACCCACGAAAACCATCGCGATGGCGAGAATGATCAGAAAAGACGGCAGGACGGAGCCGATCGTCGCGGCGATGCTGCCCTTGACGCCACGGAGACGGTATCCGGCGAATATGCTCACATTGACCGCGAGCACTCCCGGCGCGGACTGAGCCAGGGCGATGATGTCCGGAAGCTCATCCTCCGAAATCCACCCTCTTTTGTCCAGCTCGTCCTGAATAAGCGGAATCATCGCATAG
>JAILCZ010000127.1 GCA_024689985.1 Bacteroidales bacterium
CGTAGGACCGGAAGTCAGCCTCGCGGCAGGCATCGCCGATGCGTTCAAAGCAGTAGGTCTGCGCATCTTCGGCCCGTCAAAGGCTGCAGCCACGATAGAGGCTTCCAAGGACTTCGCCAAGGCCCTTATGGCAAAATATGATGTTCCTACGGCAGCATACAAGACATTCTCCGACTATGACGAGGCCCTCGCCTATGTGAAGGCCGGCAAGTTCCCAGTCGTGCTCAAGTACGACGGACTCGCTGCCGGAAAGGGCGTTGTCATCCCTGAGAATCTCCAGGATGCCGAGGCAACCCTCAAGGATATGCTCCTTGACGACAAGTTCGGACACGGAAAAGTTGTCGTGGAGGAATTCCTCACCGGACCTGAGTTCTCGTTTATGTGCTTCGTGAACGGCAAGGAAGTCTATCCTATGACACTCTCACAGGACCACAAGCGTGCCTATGAGGGAGACAAGGGACCGAACACCGGAGGTATGGGCGCTTATTCGCCTGTCCCTATCATCACCGAAGAAGACGAGAAATACGCTCTCGAGAAGATAATGAAGCCGGTTGCCGCAGCTATGGTCGCAGAGGGCTGCCCGTTCAAGGGTGTGCTCTATGGCGGACTTATGAAGACTCCTGACGGAGTGAAGGTCATCGAGTTCAACTGCCGTTTCGGCGACCCTGAGACGGAAGTCGTCCTTCCACGTCTGCAGAGCGACATCTATGACATCTTCTCAGCCGTCGTTGACGATACTCCTATGCCTCAGATAGAGTGGCAGAAGGAAGCGACTCTCGGCTTCGTCCTCGCTTCAAAGGGCTATCCGGGAAGCTACGAGAAGGGCAAAGAGATAAAGGGCTTCGAAAATGCCCTCAGTGATCCTTCAGTAAGAATCTACCATATGGGAACGGCTGAGCGTGACGGAAAGATCCTCACGGCCGGCGGACGCGTACTTATGGTCCTCGCTTCCGGAGCAGACCTCAAGGAAGCCCAGGCAAAGGCTCTTGCCGCTGCCGACAAGATAGAGTGTGACAACCTTTTCAAGCGCCGCGACATCGGCTGGCGCGTGCTTTAAGAATATGGCAAAAGTTATTAGTGGAAAAGACCTTTCAACGAAGTTGAAGGCCGAAATGGCCGGGCAGGTCGCTACTTTCCCCGAGAAATACGGACGCGTTCCGCATCTGGTCGTGATTCTCGTGGGCGAGGACCCTGCAAGCCAGAGTTATGTGAAGGGTAAAGGAAAGGCGTGCGAAGTGGTGGGCATCAAGAACACCACCATCCTCCGTCCTGCTACGATCACCGAGGAAGAACTCCTCGGACTCATCGCCGAACTCAATGCCGACGACAGCGTCGACGGAATCCTCGTCCAGCTTCCTCTTCCGAAGCACATCAGCGAGGACAAGGTCATCGCGGCCATCTCCAAGGAGAAGGACGTGGACGGCTTCCATCCTCTCAATGTCGCAGCCCTCTGGCAGAAGCAGCCTTGCACGGTTGCCTGCACCCCTAAGGGCATCATCAAGCTCCTCAAGGAGGCCGGTGTGGAAATATCCGGAAAGAGGGCGGTGGTAATCGGACGAAGCAACATCGTTGGTCTTCCGGTTGCGAAGCTCCTTCTCGACGAGAATGCTACCGTGACAATCTGCCACAGCCGCACGAAGGATCTCGCAGCAGTCTGCCGCGAGGCTGAAATCCTCGTCGTGGCGATAGGCAGGGCGAAGTTCGTGACCGAGGATATGGTCGCACCTGGCGCGGTTGTCATCGACGTCGGCGTCAACAGGGACGCGGAGACTGGCAAGCTCGTCGGAGACGTGGATTACGCCGCAGTCGAACCTAAGGCATCGGTCATTACGCCTGTTCCTGGTGGAGTTGGCCCTATGACAATCTGCTGCCTGATGGAGAACACCATCGAGTGCTTTCTTAAGAGAAACGCATAGGTTTAATACTGGAAAATTGCTATATTTCGAGGTTAAAAATACTTAAACCTCGAAATTATGTCACTGAACAAAGCAATGCTTATCGGTAACGTTGGCAAGGATCCAGACGTACGTTACCTTGACGGAAAGAATTCGACGCCTTCATCCAGTACGAAGGTAGCTTCATTCACTCTCGCGACCACGGACAGATACCGTGACCGTGCGGGTACTCTTCAGGAGAATACGGAGTGGCATAATATCTCTGTCTGGGGCAATCTCGCAGACACCGTGGAAAAGTATGTAAAGAAAGGCACTCAACTTTATATTGAGGGCCGCATCCGCACGAGAAGCTGGACCGACCAGACGGGAGCGAAGAGATATACTACCGAAATCGTAGCTTCAAATATCCAGCTCCTCGGAAGGAAAGACAGTGCTGAAGGAGCTTCCGCTCCTGCGGCACCAGTTCAGGCAGCAGCCCCGGCTCCTGTCCAGACCCCTGTCCAGGCTGCCTCCCCGGCGGCTCCGGTAGTGGATGACAATCCATCGGATGATCTTCCATTCTAGAAAATTGAATTTAAATAAATATGAAAATTGATGTAGTGCTTGGTCTCCAGTGGGGAGACGAAGGTAAAGGAAAGATTGTGGATGTTCTCGCAGGAAGATATCCTGCCGTAGCCCGTTTCCAGGGCGGCCCTAACGCAGGACATTCACTCCATTTTGACGGAAAGAGTTTCGTAGTCCGCAGCATTCCTTCAGGAATCTTCAGGGAAGGCTCGGAGAATATCGTCGGCAACGGCGTGGTCCTCGATCCGGTAACATTCCGTGAGGAATGCGAGAATATCATTAAGACGACAGGCATCGACCCTAAGCAGAAGCTCGTGGTTTCCAAGAAGGCTCATCTCATCCTTCCTACCCACAGACTTCTCGACGCAGCCCAGGAAGCTGCAGCCGGCAAGGGCAAGATCGGTTCTACCCTCAAGGGTATCGGACCTACATACACCGACAAGGTCGGCCGTCACGGTCTCCGCGTAGGTGATGTCCTTACCGCTGACTTCGCAGACCGCTTCGCGCGTCTCAAGGCACGCCACGCCAAGGAAATCGCAAATCTCGGCTATGAGTGCGACATCAACGCAGGCGAGCAGGAGTGGATGGACGCCATCGAATACCTCAAGCAGTTCAGACTCGTTGACTGCGAATATTTCGTAAACAAGTGGCTCGATGAGAAGCCTATGCTCGCAGAAGGCGCGCAGGGATCTCTCCTCGACGTCGACTATGGTTCATATCCTTTCGTGACCTCATCATCAACGACTGTCGGCGGTGTCTGCACCGGTCTCGGCGTCGCTCCTTCAAGGGTAGGTCACGTATTCGGAATCTTCAAGGCATACTGCACCCGCGTCGGCAGCGGTCCGTTCCCTACGGAGCTCTTCGATGAGACAGGCGAGAAGATCCGCCAGATCGGCCACGAATTCGGTGCTGTCACAGGACGTCCACGCCGCTGCGGCTGGCTCGACCTCGTAGCCCTCAAGTATGTAGTTATGATCGACGGCGTCACCGACCTCATTATGATGAAGTCAGACTGCCTCGACGATTTCGATACCATCAAAGTCTGCACCTCATACAAGGTGAACGGAGTTGAGACAGACCAGGTTCCTTTCGACATCTCAGCTGAGATTGAGCCGGTATATACCGAGTTCAAGGGCTGGAAGCAGGACCTCTCAGGCATCCGCCAGGAAAAAGACCTTCCTAAGGCATTCACTGATTATGTGAAGTTTATGGAAGACTACATCGGCGTCCCTGTAAAGATCATCTCTCTCGGACCAGACCGCGAGGCAACTATTGAAAGATAATTATGGGAAAGACACTCAGAGACTCTGCAGCATTCAGATGGCTGGTCCTCGTCATGGTTTCACTGACGATGTTCTCAGTCTATCTCGTTACTGACCAGTTCTCTCCGCTCAAGACCTTCCTTGAGATACACAACGGATGGGACAGCGCTGCGTATGGCTGGTTCAGCAGCTCATACTCAATGTTCAACGTATTCCTGTTCATGTTGATCATCGGCGGTGTGGCCGTGGACAAATTCGGCATCAGGATTGCCGGACTCGGCTCCTGCCTCGTGTGTCTCTGCGGTATCGCCGTCCAGTACTGGGCTATGACATCGTCCCTTGAGGGCACTGTCCGCTTCGTGGGCAACGACCTTCCTGCGGAGGTGTTCTGGTCTTCAATCGGCTACGCCCTCTTCGGAGTGGGTTCCGAGACTGCCGGAGTCGCAGCTACGAAGGTCATCACAAAGTGGTTCAAAGGCTATGAGATGGCTCTTGCGATGGGCGCTCAGGTTGCCCTTGCCCGCCTCGGACAGGCTGGAGCGATGGTGCTTCCTCCGTTCGTGGCTGAAAAATTCGGCGCTGCCAGCGCCGTGGTGATGATGGGACTCATCCTTGTTTCGATGGGAACCGTCCTCTACCTCGTCTTTATGGCGATGGACAAGCGTCTTGACGGTCAGCTCGGATCAGTTGCCGCCGAGGAGGCCTCTGAGGGAGAAGAAGAGTTCCGCTGGAGCGATTTCATCTCAGTATTCAAGAATCCTGCATTCTGGATGATCGCCCTCCTCTGCGTCCTCTTCTATTCAGCGGTGTTCCCATTCCAGAAGTATGCGACTGACCTTATGGTCAACAAGTTCGGCGTCTCACAGACGATTGCAGGTACCATTCCTGCAGTCCTGCCGTTCGGTTGCATCTTCCTTACGCCTTTGTTCGGCAGCATCTACGACACGAAGGGCCACGGAGCCGACCTTATGATTCTCGGTGCCGGCATCATCACCCTCGTGCACGTACTCTTCGCAATGCCGTTCATCAACCAGGTCTGGATGGCTTACGCCCTTATGGCACTCCTCGGAATAGGCTTCGCCCTTCTTCCGTCAGCCCTCTGGCCATCGGTTGCCAAGATCATTCCGGCAAAGCAGTTCGGCACTGCGATGTCTCTCACATTCTATATCCAGAACATTGGTCTCTGGGGAGTTCCGCTTCTCATCGGAACGGTTCTTGCCAAATATTGCATCACCGGTCAGGTCACCGAGGCGGAAGGTCTTGTGAGGAATACCTATGATTATACGATTCCTTCGCTTATCTTTGCACTCTTCGGCCTCCTTTCAATCGCCATTGCGATCGGAGTGAAGGTGCTTGACAAGAAGAAGAACTATCATCTTCAGGAACCTAATATTCAGAAGTAATTTGTTAGAGAAGGTAAATTATCCAGCTGATATACGCGGTTTCAGCATAGAAGAGCTCAAGACTCTCTGTGCTGAAATCCGTCAGTATATGGTGGAATGCTGTTCCGTGAATCCGGGCCATCTCGGCTCGAGCCTCGGAGCGGTGGAGATAATCACTGCCCTTCACTATGTATATGATACCCCTAAGGACAAGCTTGTGTTCGATGTGGGCCATCAGGCCTACGCCCACAAGATTCTTACGGGAAGGAAGGAAGCCTTCAGGCAGAACCGTATGAAAGACGGACTGGCCGGTTTCCCGAACAGATTCGAAAGCGAATACGATGTTTTCGGAGCAGGACACTCTTCGACCAGCATCTCTGCGGCCCTCGGACTTTCCGAGGCCGTGAGAATGAAGGGCACGAATGAGAAGGTGGTTGCCCTCATCGGCGACGGAGCCCTTACTGGCGGTCTCGCCCTCGAAGGACTCAACAACGCCGGAGACAGCAAGTCAGACCTGCTCGTCGTTCTCAACGACAACGATATGTCGATCGACAACAATCTTGGCGCGATCCACAAGCATCTGCTCAAGATCACATCGTCACCGGCATACAACACGATCAAGGATTCCGTCTGGAACACGATAGGGGAGGGCAACTTCCGCAACAGCGTCCAGAAGATGGTCCGCGGCGCGAAGTCCAGCCTGGTCGGCAAGTTCGGAGGCGACCTCTTCGAGGCCCTCGGATTCCGTTACTTCGGTCCGATAGACGGCAACGATATCGAGGAACTCGTGAAGACTCTCCAGAAGCTCCGCGACCTCAAGGGGCCGAGGATTCTGCATGTCCATACCGTCAAGGGCAAGGGCTATGCTCCTGCCGAGGCCGATCCTACGACCTGGCACGCTCCAGGCAAGTTCGATTGCAGGACGGGAGAGAGATTCCGTTCCGTTTACAAGGCGGACCGCTATCAGGATGTATTCGGAGGGGTTCTCATCGAACTCGCCCAGAAAGACAGCAGGGTGGTGGGCATCACTCCTGCGATGGCAAGCGGCTGCGGTATGAGCGCCTTTGCCGAAAAGATGCCTGAAAGATTCTACGACGTAGGAATCGAGGAAGAACACGCCGTGACATTCTCGGCGGGTCTTGCGGCCGGCGGTCTCCGTCCGTTCTGTAACATCTACTCCTCATTCTCGCAGAGGGCGTATGACCAGATCATCCACGACGTGGCTCTCCAGAAACTCCCAGTCGTGCTCTGCTTTGACAGGGCCGGTCTCGTCGGAGAAGACGGTGCCACCCATCACGGAGTCTTCGATATGGCGGCATACCGCGTCATACCGAACGCCATCGTTTCGTCGCCTAAGAATGAAGCTGAACTCAAGAACCTGATGTACTCCGCCCTGCAGAGTGAATCGGGCCCATACATAATAAGGTATCCGCGCGGATGCGGAGAGGGTGCGCCTTGGAAGGATGTCGAGCCGGAGCTCATTCCTGCGGGGAAGGGCGAATGCCTGCTTGCTCCTGAAAATGCATCCGATATTGCCGTGCTCGCCATCGGTCCTGTCGTCAACAGGGCTCTGGAGGCCGCGCAGTCCCTCATAGAAGAGGGCAGGAAGGCACCTTATATATATAATATGCGTTTCGTCGCGCCTGTCGATGAAGAAATTCTCGCACAGGTCGCTTCGAAATTCAGGAAGATAATAACCGTGGAGGACGGATCCGTGAAGGGAGGCCTTTATGGCGCCGTCGCCGAGTATATGACATCTAATGCTCCGAGTGTCAAGGTCGTACCTGTCGGTATCCCATACAGATTCATCTCTCAGGATACCCAGAAGGCACAGTGGCACGACTGTGGACTGGATGCGGAAGGAATTAAGTCTGTAATAGATTCTCTCGAAAAATAACTTAAAAAGTTTTGGAGAATTAGATTTAATACCTATCTTTGCAATCCCATTTCCGAACGGAATTAACGAGGAAATGCCGATGTAGCTCAGTTGGCCAGAGCACGTGATTTGTAATCTCGGGGTCGTGGGTTCGAATCCCTCCATCGGCTCAAGTCCAGAGATAGCTCTGGGAATTGACATAACATATAAATGGGCAGATACCAAAGTGGCCAACTGGGGCAGACTGTAAATCTGCTGGTTCATACCTTCGGAGGTTCGAATCCTTCTCTGCCCACTTAATTTTGCGGAAGTAGCTCAGTTGGTAGAGCATCAGCCTTCCAAGCTGAGGGTCGCGAGTTCGAATCTCGTCTTCCGCTCAAATATTTTGCCGGTGTAGCTCAGGGGTAGAGCGCATCCTTGGTAAGGATGAGGTCATGAGTTCAATTCCCATCACCGGCTCTAATGCCGGTTTTTTTATTTTATACCGGTCGCTGACAAGCAACACTTAAATAACATAATATTATGGCAAAAGAAGTATTCCAGAGAACAAAACCGCATGTCAACATCGGTACAATTGGCCACGTTGACCACGGTAAGACAACTCTTACTGCAGCTATTTCTAAGGTTCTTCACGAGAAGGGCTTTGGCTCAGAGGATGTAAAGTCATTCGATCAGATTGACAACGCTCCAGAAGAGAAGGAGCGTGGTATTACCATTAACTCAGCTCATATCGAGTACGAGACAGAAGGTCGTCACTACGCACACGTTGACTGTCCGGGCCACGCTGACTATGTGAAGAACATGGTTACCGGTGCTGCTCAGATGGATGGTGCAATCCTCGTAGTTGCTGCAACTGACGGTCCTATGCCTCAGACACGTGAGCACGTCCTCCTCGCTCGTCAGGTGAACGTCCCTAAGATCGTCGTTTTCATGAACAAGGTTGACCTTGTTGACGATGCAGAGATGCTTGACCTCGTAGAGATGGAGATCCGTGACCTCCTTTCATTTTACAACTTCGACGGTGACAACGCTCCTGTTATCCGCGGTTCAGCTCTTGGTGCCCTCAACGGAGAGCCTCAGTGGGTTGAGAAGGTAATGGAACTTATGAACGCTGTTGACGAGTACATTCCTATCCCTGTACGTGAGAACGAGAAGCCATTCCTTATGCCTATCGAGGACATCTTCTCAATCACTGGTCGTGGTACTGTTGTTACAGGCCGTATCGAGACTGGTACTATCCACGTCAACGATCCTGTTGAGCTCGTTGGTTTCGGTGACGCTCCTCGTCAGTCAACTGTTACTGGTGTCGAGATGTTCCGCAAGCTCCTCGATCAGGGTGAGGCTGGTGACAACGTAGGTCTTCTCCTCCGTGGTATCGACAAGAAGGATGTCAAGAGAGGTGAGGTAGTTGCAAAGCCAGGTTCAATCACTCCTCATACAACTTTCAAGGCACAGATCTATGTGCTTAAGAAGGAAGAGGGTGGCCGTCATACTCCATTCCACAACAAGTATCGTCCTCAGTTCTACATCCGTACACTCGATGTAACTGGTGAGATCACACTTCCAGAGGGAGTTGAGATGTGTATGCCTGGTGATAACGTCGAGATTACTGTTAAGCTCATCACTCCAGTAGCACTTAACGAAGGTCTTCGTTTCGCTATCCGTGAGGGTGGTCGTACAGTCGGCGCTGGTCAGGTTATCTCAATCATTGACTAATTTAGACCTCAATAATCATAGTGGGCAAGAACATATGCTCTTACCCACTTTTTTAGGGGAATAGAACAAGGGCAGTTCAGCGGTCTCCAAAACCGTCGATGAGGGTTCGAATCCTTCTTCCCCTGCAAATATCAAAGGTTACGCTTTGATAATGTTTAACAGACATCGTACCCGCTTCCAATTACGATCGTCCATTAAATGCAAAGATGAGCAAGTTCAATAACTATCTTAAAGAGTCTTACACAGAGCTCACAAAGAAGGTAACGTGGCCAACCTGGAGCAAGCTTCAGAGTTCGGCTTTTCTCGTGATGGTAGCTACGGCTGTCATCGCAGTTTTCCTTTCAATTGTGGACTTTGCTTTCCAGCATCTCATGACATTTATCTATACCCTTTAATTATCAGCTGCTATGGGTGATATGAAATGGTATGTACTTCGCACCGCCGGTACAAAGGAAAAGAAAGCTAAGGATTATCTCGAGAAGGAGATAGAGCGTAGCGGTCTTACAAATGCGGTAGGTCACGTCCTTGTCCCTGCAAAGAACGAGATCGTGATCAAGAATGGTAAGAGAAAACAAGTCGAAAGACTTCTTTTCCCTGGCTATGTATTTATTCAGGCTGAGCTTAACCCTGAGCTTGAATACATAATCCGTAACCTTGTTCCTGGTATGTCTGGTTTCCTTACTGAAAAGAAGGAAATGGGCAAGGGATCCAACCAGATTGAGCGTGTTCCTGTTCCTCTCAGAGACAATGAGGTCGCAAGCCTCTTCCCTGACGAGCCTGCACAGGAAGAAACACTCGACACTGTTGTGGATTACGAAATCGGTGACGCAGTCAAGATTACTGACGGAGCTTTCAACGGCTTCTCAGGTACGGTTGAAGAGATTCTCGAAGACAGAAGTAAGCTCAAGGTATTGGTTGTTATCTTCGGTAGGAAGACACTCCTTGAACTCGGATTTGCACAAGTAACAAAAGAATAAAGTAAAATGGCAAAAGAAGTAACCGGATTTATCAAGCTTCAGATCAAAGGCGGTGCAGCTAATCCAGCACCTCCAGTAGGACCGGCACTCGGTTCAAAAGGCTTGAACATCATGGACTTCTGCAAGCAGTTCAACGCTGCTACGCAGGCTCAGGCAGGAAAGATCCTCCCTGTAGTTATCACAGTCTATAGCGATAAGTCCTTCTCATTTGAAGTTAAGCAGCCACCAGTTGCTGTTTCTCTCAAAGAGGCCGCAAAGATTCAGACAGCATCTGGCGAGCCTAACCGTAAGAAGGTCGCAACCATTACCTGGGATCAGGTAAAGGCTATCGCAGAACAGAAGATGCCAGACCTCAACGCTTTCACGCTCAAGTCAGCTATGAGCATGGTTGCAGGTACGGCAAGAAGTATGGGTATCGTTGTTTCAGGTGAATTCCCTGCAGACGTTAAATAAGCAAGCATTATGAGCAGATTGACAAAGAATCAGAAAGCAGCTCTCGCTAAGTACGAGCCGGCTAAGCTTTACAGTCTCAAGGAGGCTTGTGAGGTCGTAAAGGATATCACTTTCACAAAATTCGACGCATCAGTAGAGGTTTCAGCCAATCTTGGAGTTGATCCACGCAAGGCTAACCAGATGATCCGTGGCGTCGTTACTCTTCCTAACGGAACAGGTAAGACCGTACGTGTCCTCGTTCTCTGTACTCCTGACAAGGAGACTGAGGCTAAGGAGGCAGGCGCAGACTATGTAGGTCTCGACGAGTACGTAGAGAAGATCAAGGCAGGCTGGACAGATGTAGATGTTATCATCTGTACTCCTTCAGTCATGGCCAAGGTCGGAGCTCTCGGACGTATCCTCGGTCCTCGTGGACTTATGCCTAACCCTAAGACAGGTACCGTTACAATGGATGTTGCATCGGCCGTTAAGGATGTCAAGGGCGGTAAGATCGACTTCAAGGTTGACAAGACCGGTATTATCCACGCAGCTGTGGGTAAGGCATCTTTCACTGCAGAGCAGATCTGTGAAAATGCAGCAGCTCTTCTCAATGAGATCATCAAGCTGAAGCCACAGGCTCTCAAGGGTACATACCTCAAGAGCGCAGCTATCAGCACGACTATGAGCGCTGGTGTTAAGATTGATGTTAAGGCATTCCAGAACAATGCTGAGAAATAATAATTCAATATTATGAAGAAAGAACTTAAAAATCAGATTATTGAAAGCATCTCAGCAAACCTCGGCGAATATCAGCACTTCTACATTGTTGACATCGCAGGTCTGAATGCTCAGGATACAGTTAAACTCCGCCGTGCTTGTTTCGAGAATGACATTCTCCTCACCGTTGTAAAGAACACTCTTTTCAACATCGCTCTCAAGAATGTTGAGAACGAGGAGATGAAGACTCTCTCAGAGGTTCTCGAAGGCAATACAGCTATTATGTATTGCAACACTGGCAATGCTCCTGCGAAGCTCATCAAGAAGCTTCTCAAGGACGGTTTACAGAAGCCTCTTCTCAAGGGCGCCTTCGTACAGCAGGGCGTTTATGTAGGCGCAGACAAGCTTGACGAGCTCGCAGCTATCAAGTCTAAGGAGGAACTCATTGGCGATATCATCGCTATGCTCCAGTCTCCTATCCAGAGAGTTATCTCTGGCCTCGAGAACAAGGCAGAAAACGGTGCAGAAGCTCCAGCAGAGGAGACACCAGCAGCAGAGGCACCAGCTGCAGAATAAGGATAAACAATTAAAAATTATACAATTATGGCAGATGTAAAAGCAATTGCAGAAGAGTTGGTAAACCTTTCTGTAAAAGATGTTCAGGAACTTGCAAAGGTTCTCAAGGAAGAGTACGGTATCGAGCCTGCAGCTACAGTTGTAGCAGCTGCTGGTCCAGCTGAGGGCGGCGCTGGCGCTGCTGCTGAGCAGACTGAGTTCGATGTTATCCTCAAGTCAGCAGGAGCTGCTAAGCTCCAGGTGATCAAGGTCGTTAAGGAGGCTCTTGGTCTTGGACTTAAGGAAGCTAAGGAGCTCGTTGACGGTGCTCCTAAGACAGTCAAGGAGAAAGTATCTAAGGCAGAGGCTGAGCAGCTTAAAGAAACTCTCGAAGGAGCTGGTGCTGAAGTTGAGGTTAAATAACTTCCACCCCCTTCCCTGCTAGGGAACATTCAGGTTTAGAGCCGAAAAATGGCTCTAAACCTTTTTGTTGTTAATAAAAGTTTTTCTCCATTTCAAGGGCAGAATATGTCAAAAAAGACTAATAATAAGCGAGTTAACTTCGCTACATCAAAAATCCTGGAGTACCCGGATCTCCTTGAGGTGCAGCTGAAGTCTTTCAAGGACTTCTTCCAGCTGGAAACTACACCTGAAAACAGGAAGAACGAGGGACTCTATCAGGTCTTTCAGGAAATATTCCCGATCGAGGATACGAGGAACAACTACAAGCTCGAATTCATAGATTACTTCATCGATCCGCCACAGTACAGCATCGAGGAGTGCTTTGACAGAGGTCTTACTTACAACGTACCTCTCAAGGCAAAACTCCGTCTTTCCTGCACTGATCCGGAGCACGAGGATTTCGACACGAGGGTACAGGATGTATATCTCGGAAACATTCCGTATATGACTCCTGCCGGTACGTTCGTGATCAATGGTTCAGAGCGTATCATCGTATCTCAGCTTCACAGGTCACCAGGCGTGTTCTTCGATCAGAGCATGCACGCCAACGGTACTAAATTGTATTCTGCGCGAATCATTCCTTTCAAGGGATCTTGGATCGAGTTCGCAACTGACATCAACAATGTGATGTATGCGTACATCGACCGTAAGAAGAAGCTGCCTGTTACTACTCTCCTCAGAGCCATCGGCTTCAACGGAGACAAGGATATCATCGATATCTTCGGTCTCGCTGACGAGATTAAGAACACCCCTGAAACACTCGAGGCTAACAAGGGCCGCAAGCTTGCAGCCAAGGTTCTCAAGACTTGGACTGAGGACTTCCTCGACGAGGACAGTGGAGAGGTAATTCCTATCGAGAGAACAGTAGCCATCGTAGAGAGAGGCGAGATTCTTGACGACGACACTATCGCCAAGATCGCTGACTCTGACGTTGAGACCATCCTCCTGCAGAAGGACGAGGCCAACAGCAACGAGTACGCTATCATCTTCAACACTCTCCAGAAGGACCCTACCAATACGGAAATCGGAGCGGTCAACTACATCTACAAGCAGCTCCGTAACTCAGAACCGCCTGATGAGGCAACTGCACGCGACGTGATCGACAAGCTCTTCTTCTCAGAGAAGAGATATGACCTCGGCAACGTCGGCCGTTACAGACTCAACAAGAAGTTGAACCTCACTACAGACCCTTCTGTAAGAGTCCTCACAAACACTGATATCATTGAGATCATCAAGTATCTCATTCAGCTTATCAACTCTAAGGCAACGGTTGACGATATCGACCACCTTAGCAACAGACGCGTAAGAACAGTAGGTGAGCAGCTTGCTAATCAGTTCAGCGTTGGTCTTTCAAGAATGGCAAGAACCATCCGCGAGAGAATGAACGTGCGTGACAGCGAGCAGTTCAGCCCTATTGACCTTATTAATTCAAAGACTCTCTCTTCTGTGATCAACTCATTCTTCGGAACGAGCCAGCTTTCACAGTTCATGGACCAGACCAACCCGCTTGCCGAGATTACTCACAAGCGTCGTCTTTCAGCCCTCGGTCCAGGAGGTCTTTCACGAGACAGAGCCGGATTCGAGGTTCGAGACGTACACTACACACACTATGGTCGTCTCTGTCCTATCGAGTCTCCGGAAGGTCCGAACATCGGTCTTATCTCATCTCTCTGCGTGTACGCGCGTATCAATGATCTCGGATTCATCGAGACTCCATACCGCGAGGTTCACGGTGGAAAGGTTGACCTTTCCGACGAGGGATGGCACTTTATGAGCGCCGAGGAGGAAGAGAACAAGCTCGTTTCCCTCGCCAATGTAAAGATGGACGATGACGGTACCATTGAGGAAGACAGAATCCAGTGCCGTCTCGAAGCCGATTTCCCTGTCGTATCAAAGGAAGAGGTTGACTATATGGACGTCGCTCCTAACCAGATGGCTTCAGTCGCTGCGTCCCTCATCCCATTCCTCGAGCACGACGATGCGCACCGTGCCCTCATGGGTGCGAACATGATGCGCCAGGCCGTTCCTCTTCTCAAGCCTCAGTCACCTATCGTAGGTACCGGTCTCGAGGAGCGTGTCTGCCTCGATTCACGTACTCAGGTCATCGCTGAGCGCACAGGTGAAGTCGTTTATGTAGATGCAAACGAAATCCAGGTTCTTTATGACAGAACTGAGGACGAGAAGTTCGTAAGCTTCTCTCCTGAGGTTACTGTTTACAAGCTTCCTATATATCGCAGAACCAACCAGAACACTACTGTATGCCTCAAGCCTATCGTCCGCAAGGGACAGAAGGTCGTTCCAGGCCAGGTGCTCACAGAGGGTTACGCTACCCAGGACGGTGAACTCGCCCTCGGACGCAACCTCAAGGTTGCCTTCATGCCTTGGAAGGGTTACAACTATGAGGACGCCATCGTTCTTTCTGAGGAGATGGTCAAGTGGGATATCCTCACTTCAATCCACGTAGAAGAGTACCTTACTGAGGTCCGCGAGACCAAGCGTGGTATGGAAGAGCTTACTTCCGACATTCCTAACGTAAGTGAGGATGCTACCAAGAACCTCGACGCAAATGGTGTCGTAAGAATCGGTGCCCATATCGAACCGGGTGACATCATGATCGGTAAGATCACTCCTAAGGGAGAGAGCGATCCTTCACCTGAGGAGAAACTCCTCAAGGCCATCTTCGGTGACAAGGCCGGCGATGTTAAGGATGCTTCACTCAAGGCCAACCCTTCACTCAGCGGTACTGTCATCAAGACAGACCTCTATGCCAGGGCTGCCAAGGAAACTGGCAGAAGAGGCGCAAAGGCTGACCAGAAGGCCAAGCTTGAGGCTCGTCAGGAGGAATTCGACAAGTTCGCTGCAAAGCTTCGCGCTACATTCATCCAGAAGCTCGCCGTCCTCACGAAGGACAGAAAGAGCGCTGGTATCAGCGACCTCTATGGTGTTGAGATCATCCCTAAGGGAAAGAACATCACAGTCGAACAGATCGAAAGCATCGATTATCAGAACATCAACTCTAACAAGTGGACATCTGACAAGGCACAGAACCTTCTCATCAGAGACCTCATCAACAACTACTGCATCGCATACAAGGTTGCTGAGGCTGAATGCAAGAGAGCCCTTGACAAGATCAAGGTCGGCGACGATCTCCCTAACGGAGTAATGCAGCTCGCCAAGGTTTATATCGCCAAGAAGAGAAAGATCACCGTCGGTGATAAGATGGCCGGCCGCCACGGTAACAAGGGTATCGTTGCGAAGATCGTCCGTCGTGAGGATATGCCGTTCCTCGAGGACGGTACTCCGGTTGACATCGTGCTCAACCCTCTTGGTGTGCCTTCACGAATGAACCTCGGTCAGATCTACGAGACTGTCCTCGGATGGGCAGGAGCAAAGCTTGGTCTCAAGTTCAGCACTCCTATTTTCGACGGTGCATCTCTCGACGAGATCTGCAAGTACACTGACAAGGCCGGCGTTCCTAAGTATGGCAAGACCCTTCTCAGGGACGGTGGTACCGGTGACTGGTTCGACCAGCCTGCAACTGTCGGTGTCATCTATATGATCAAGCTCGGTCATATGGTTGACGACAAGATGCACGCACGTTCAATCGGTCCTTACTCACTCATCACCCAGCAGCCGCTCGGTGGTAAGGCTCAGTTCGGAGGTCAGCGATTCGGAGAAATGGAGGTTTGGGCACTCGAGGCATTCGGTGCAGCAAACATCCTCCAGGAAATCCTTACCGTCAAATCCGATGATGTTACAGGCCGTAGCAAGACATACGAGGCTATCGTCAAGGGCGACCCAATGCCAACTCCTGGCATCCCAGAGTCTCTCAACGTACTCCTCCACGAACTTCGCGGTCTCGGTCTTAAGGTGACACTTGATTAATTTTGATACGATAGAATATGCCTACTTTTAATAATAAAGAGAATAAGGTAAAGAGCAATTTCCAGAGAATCAGCATCTCGCTCGCTTCTCCTGAGGATATCACCGCACGTTCCTGCGGTGAGGTTCTCAAGCCGGAGACTGTGAACTACAGGACATACAAGCCTGAGCGTGACGGTCTCTTCTGCGAGAAGATCTTCGGTCCTACCAAGGACTACGAGTGCTATTGTGGAAAGTACAAGAGAATCCGCTATCGTGGAATCGTCTGCGACAGGTGTGGTGTCGAAGTTACCGAGAAGAAGGTGCGTAGGGAGAGAATGGGTCATATCACCCTTACTGTTCCTGTTGCTCATATCTGGTACTTCAAGTCAGCTCCTAACAAGATTTCCGCTCTCCTCGGACTCCCTGCAAAGAAGCTCGAATCAGTAATCTATTACGAAAAATATATCGTTACAAAGAAGGGTGCAAGCAGCTGCGAAGAGATGGACCTCCTCTCTGAGGATGAATATCTCGAGATTCTTGCCCAGCTCCCTGAGAACGACAACCTTCCTGATGATGATCCGGACAAGTTCATCGCCAAGATGGGTGCCGAGGGTATCTACGACCTTCTCGCGAAGATCGATGTAGAGGCACTCGGAAAGAGCCTCCGCGCTGCAATGCGCGAGGAGACTTCTCAGCAGAGAAAGGCTGAATACCTCAAGCGTCTCGGCGTTGTCAAGTGGTTCCAGGAGTCTCACGGCGTCAACCGCCCTGAGTGGATGATTATGAAGGTCATCCCTGTCATCCCACCTGATCTCCGCCCTCTCGTTCCGCTCGACGGTGGCCGCTTTGCGACATCGGATCTCAATGACCTCTACAGAAGGGTCATCATCCGTAACAACCGTCTCAAGAAGCTCATCGAGATTTCAGCTCCTGAGGTCATTCTCCGTAACGAAAAGCGTATGCTCCAGGAGGCCGTTGACTCTCTCTTCGACAACTCGAAGAAGTCTTCAGCCGTCAAGAGCGAAAGCAACAGAGCTCTCAAAAGCCTCTCTGATTCCCTCAAGGGTAAGCAGGGTCGCTTCCGTCAGAACCTCCTCGGTAAGCGTGTCGACTATTCTGCACGTTCAGTCATCGTCGTTGGTCCTGAGCTCAATATGCACGAGTGCGGTCTTCCTAAGTTTATGGCGGCCGAGCTCTACAAGCCATTCGTTATCCGCAAGCTCATCGAGCGCGGCATCGTCAAGACTGTCAAGTCTGCAAAGAAGATCGTCGACAGAAAGGATCCTGTGATCTGGGAAATCCTCGAGAACGTGATGAAGGGACATCCGGTTCTTCTCAACCGTGCGCCTACACTTCACCGTCTCGGTATCCAGGCTTTCCAGCCTCGTATGATCGAGGGTAAGGCTATCCAGCTCCACCCACTCGCTTGTACGGCATTCAACGCCGACTTCGACGGTGACCAGATGGCTGTTCACCTTCCGCTCGGCAACGCTGCCGTAATGGAGGCGCAGCTCCTGATGCTCGGTTCGCAGAACATTCTCAACCCTGCCAACGGTGCTCCTATCACGGTGCCTTCACAGGATATGGTCCTTGGTCTTTACTATATCACCAAGATCCTTCCTGAAGCAAAGGGTGAGGGAATGAGCTTCTACGGTCCAGAAGAGGTTATCATCGCCTACAACGAGAAGGTTATCGATATGCACGCCAAGGTCAGCGTGAAACTTCCTGTCGACAAGCAGGATCTTTCCAAGGGCTACCATATGGTAGAGACCACTGCCGGCCGTATCATCGTTAACCAGCGTGTCCCTGAGGAAGTTCCTTACGTGAACGTCGTTCTCGGTAAGAAGGCTCTCCGTAAGATCATTACAGACGTCATCAAGCATACAGGTGTGACCCGTACTGCGATGTTCCTTGACGATATCAAGAACCTCGGTTACGACCAGGCCTTCAGAGCAGGTATTTCATTCAACCTCGGAGATGTGCTCATCCCTAAGGAGAAGAAAAAGCTCATCGAGGATGGTTACGCTCAGGTTGAGGATATCAAGATGAACTACTCAATGGGTTTCATCACCAACAACGAGCGTTACAACAAGGTCATCGACCTCTGGACTTCTATCGACAACAAGCTTACGGGCATCGTCGAGAAGCAGATCTCCGCTGACCAGAAGGGATTCAACCCTGTATATATGATGCTTGACTCAGGAGCCCGTGGTTCAACACAGCAGATCAAGCAGCTCTGCGGTATGCGTGGTTTGATGGCGAAGCCTCAGAAGGCCGGTGGTGCCGGTGCGGAAATCATCGAGAACCCTATTATCAGCAACCTCAAGGAGGGTATGACAGTGCTCGAGTACTTCATCTCTACCCACGGTGCACGTAAGGGTCTTGCCGATACCGCCCTCAAGACTGCCGATGCAGGTTACCTTACACGTCGTCTCGTTGACGTATCACACGATGTGATCATCAATGAAGAGGATTGCGGTACTCTCAGAGGTCTTGTCGCTACTGCTATCAAGAATAAGGACGAAGTCGTCGAGTCTCTCGGTGAGAGAATTCTCGGACGTACTACGGTTCACGATATTTTCAATCCTCTTACAGGTGAGCTTATCCTCCCTGCAGGATCTGAAATCAAGGAAGACGTCGCAAATCTCATCGACACACTCCCTATCGAGCAGGTTGAAATCCGCTCAGTGCTCACTTGTGAGTCACGCAAGGGTGTCTGCGCCAAGTGTTACGGACGTAACCTCGCTACCAGCCGTATGGTTGAGAAGGGAGAGGTTGTCGGCGTAATCGCTGCACAGTCAATCGGTGAGCCTGGTACCCAGCTTACCCTCCGTACGTTCCACGTCGGTGGTGCTGCCGGTGGTGCCGTTGCAGACAACTCAATCACCTCTAAGTACGACGGTAAGCTTGAGTTCGAAGAGCTCAGAACCATCGAGCGTATTGCAGATGATGGTAACAAGGAGACTGTTGTCGTCAGCCGTATGACCGAGCTCCGCATCGTAGATGAGAACACCGGAATGACATTCTCACAGTATGACATCCCTTATGGTTCAGTTCTCTATATGAAGGACGGTGACAAGGTCAAGAAGGGCGACCTCGTCTGCGAGTGGGATCCTTACAACGCTATCACTATCGTCGAGACAACCGGTACGGTACGCTTCGACAATATGATCGACGGTGTAACCTACCGTGAGGAAGCTGCTGATGAGTTCTCAGTCAACCGTGACAAGGTCATCATTGAGGCACGAGACAGGACAAAGAACCCTTCTCTCCTCATCATTGACGAGTCTGGTGCAGCAATCAAGACCTTCAACCTCCCTGTCGGTGCTCACATTATGATCAGCGACGGCCAGAAGGTCAAGACTGGCGATGTCATCATCAAGATCCCTCGTGCAGTCGGTAAGGCAAACGATATTACCGGAGGTCTTCCTCGAGTTACCGAGCTCTTCGAGGCCCGTAACCCTTCAAGCCCTGCTATCATCTCCGAGATCAACGGTGAGGTTATTATGGGTAAGGTCAAGAGAGGAAACCGCGAGATTATCGTCAAGAACAGAAGCGGTCTCGAGAAGCATTATCTCGTACCTCTTACAAAGCAGATCCTCGTTCAGGAGAACGACTACGTCAAGGCTGGAACACGCCTCTCTGACGGTGGTATTTCTCCTACCGACATCCTCAATGTCCTCGGACCTGTCAAGGCTCAGGAGTACATCGTCAACGAGGTTCAGGCCGTTTACCGCCTCCAGGGTGTGAAGATCAACGACAAGCACTTCGAGATCATCGTACGTCAGATGATGCGCAAGGTCGAGATCACCGATGCAGGTGATACGCCATTCCTCCCTGAGGAACTCGTCGACAAGTGGGCATTTATGGACACCAACGATGCAATCTTCGGCAAGTTCTATGTAGTTGACCCAGGTGAGTCACAGCGCTATGAAGAAGGCTCAATCATCTCAGCACGCGATATGCGCAATGAGAACTCTTCTCTCGAGCGTCAGGGCCTCAAGCTCCTCACCGTACGTCCTGCTAAGCCTGCTACTGCAAAGCTTATCCTCCAGGGTATCACCAGAGCAGCCCTCCGTACGAACAGTTTCATCTCTGCAGCTTCCTTCCAGGAAACTACCAAGGTGCTCAGCGAAGCAGCTATCCGTGCAAGAGTCGACACCCTCGAAGGCCTCAAGGAGAACGTCATCTGCGGTCATCTTATCCCTGCAGGTACAGGTCTCTCAGAGTACCAGGATATCGTAGTCGGCAGCAAGAAGGATTACGCTCAGGAAATGAACGACCTTTAGTCTACAGACAACATACTAAGACAACATACTATAGAAAGAGTCCTCGGCCTCGGCCGGGGACTCTTTTGTTTTAATCTGCTTTATTATTGGAATTTGATATAAGAATTCATAGCTTTACATATATTAAAACCCTATAACCCAAACAAATAACACATGAATAATGTCACGCAACCATTGTATAGCATCCCTGCTATTACTGTTTCTATTCCTGTCCCCATCAGAAGCTATGACAGACTTAAAAAGGTATTCCATGCGTGGTATGCCGATTGCGACGACAAAGGATAGCCAACAAGTATATGCTTCAGCACGAGATATAGGCAATATCGCTGCTGGTTATGTGGCGGGGAATAATGGATTATCCTGGGTTTTGACACGTCTTGGATGTGATGCGTATCAAAGTTATCAAACGTCAAAGAAGAATAATACAATCTGTTGGGAACGAGAAGGGGAAACAACTATATCAGCTCAGAGATTAGGTTGGTTGATGAGTAAACCATTGCTTTTGGGCCCTGTTAAACCATTAATTAGGTTTTAGTATATGAAAAGGTATATTGCAATGCTATGGAGATTCTTCGTGGTAATAACAATGCTATCCGGTTGCTCAGGGTCGGTAAGTTGGACTTATCATTTCCCCAAGGCGAATCTGTATATGACTCTTCAATATCCTAGGCAAGAAGACAAATGCTGTTATGTCATTTTTAGTCGAGACAGCACAGTTAACGAGGCCTCGAAGGATGTGGACTACCTGAAGATTTTGAAAACGGGTGACACAGATATGGCATTTATAATTAACCCAGAGTGCGATTCCATAATTGTCGATCACTATGTGATTTATGAAAGCAATAATACCCAATCATTTTCTTTTAGATTTCTTGGTTTAAATGACCCTGCTTATCAGAATTATTATGCTGATGATTTACGTTTAAAA
>JAILCZ010000129.1 GCA_024689985.1 Bacteroidales bacterium
ATGGGATGGAACCAGAGCGCTCTCGTCGCCAACTGGGTGGCATATCCGCTTAGCAAGATCTACACTTCAGGCTCAGTCGGAAGAACGGATCAGTGGGCATATGACCCTTATCTCGGAGCGGAGAAGTCACCGGCACCGTTCGGAGGCTACTGCGGAATTTACGACCGCGGACACCAGCTTCCTTCACAGGACCGCCAGTGCAACGACCAGGCTAATGCCCAGACGTTCTACGGTACGAATATGACACCTCAGCTTGCAGATTTCAACCAGGGAATCTGGGCTCGTCTCGAGGCTAAGGTCAGAACCTGGGCGGCCAATTCGGATACCCTCTATGTCGTTACGGGATGCGTGACTTCGAACACCTCATTGACTTCGCCGGATTCTGACGGCAAGCCTGTGAAGATTCCGACGGCATACTACAAGGTTCTCCTTCGCTATGTCAATCCGGCAAATACCACAATCGGTTATGGCGGATATATGGGCTGCGCAATCTGGATGGACCACAAGAATTACGGAAGCGAGAGCGTAAGCTCGAAGTACGCGATGTCAATCGACGCCATCGAGGCCAAGCTCGGAATCGACTTCTTCCCTAATCTGGTGAATGCAATCGGCGACGTCGATGCGGACAACGTCGAAGAGCAGGATCCTACATCAGTATCTTGGTGGTGGTAACAGGAGGTGAGTATGAAAAGAATCATTGCAATATTGATATTCGCCCTGACATTCGTCCTTTCTGCCTGCGCGCAGAAAGGCTCGTATGTCGTAGGTTTCTATAATCTCGAGAACCTCTTCGACACATATCACGATGAGGGAAAGAACGACTACGACTTCCTTCCTGAAGGATCGTACAAGTGGACGGAGGCAAAATACGAGAAGAAACTCCACAATATGGCATCGGCCATCAGGGCTATGGCGGACGACAACAAAGCTTTCCACACAATCCTCGGAGTCAGCGAGATCGAGAACAGACACGTGCTCGAAGACCTCGTGAGTCAGCCTGAGATTGAGGCTGCCAACTTCCAGATCGTGCATTATGACGGTCCGGACCGTCGAGGAGTCGATGTGGCCCTGCTCTATCGCCCGGATCAGTTCACCGTCCTGGAAAGCAGGTCAATCCCATACACCTTTGACTCGAAGGACATCGTCTTCGATATGGACGAGGAAGGAAAGGCCTATTTCAAGACCCGTGACATCCTTATGGTGAGAGGAACCCTCGCCGGCGAGATGGTGGCCGTGTTCGTGGCCCATCTTCCATCCCGAATCGGAGGAAAGGGAAATGACCTCAGAAGCCGCGGAGGAGAGATTATCTACGAAGAATCGATGAAACTCGAGGATGAATATCCTGGAATCAAGATCTTCGTGATGGGAGATATGAACGACAATCCGACCGACGAGAGTATGGTCAAGTATATGCACGGCAAAGAGTTCGTGGAGGAAGTGGGGGAGAAGGACTTCTTCGATCCGTTCCTCTCTATGCTCAAGGCAGGATACGGCTCCCTCGCGTATCGCGGAGAGTGGAACATCTACGACATCATCCTCTGCAACGAGCCGGTGGTGTCCGACAAGGAAGGTCTCCACATCATCCCGATCGTAAAGCGCGGAAAGAAACATTTCTATGGAAGGGTATATAACGCACCGATGCTCACCCAGCAGAGTGGCCAGTACAAGGGAACTCCGTTCAGGACAAACTCCGGCGGCAGTTTCATAGGCGGCTACAGCGACCATTACCCTACATATATCGTCATAACGAACAAGAAATAACAAGATATGTTTAAGAAACTTACCATAGCTGTTTCAGCTCTGCTGATCTCAGCCGTGATGTTTGCCCAGGCACTCTATACGGGAGGCGTCAAGGGAACCGTCATCAACAGAAGCGGAAAGGCTCCTGTCGCCGGCGCCCAGCTTACCCTCCTCCAAGGAGCCGAGCAGATCGCACAGGTCAGTTCATCTGCCGACGGTACATTCTTTATCGAGAATCTTGCCGACGGTATGTATGACCTCGTGATCGTGGCGGCAGACTTCATTGAGACTCGCGTCAACGTGACAGTGAACGGTGGATATATAAAGAATATGTTCAACCTCTCACTTTCGCCGGCGACAGTCACGGAAGACATCGACGACTCGAACTTCGCCGAATTCGATATGAATGACTCGGGCTACTCCGACAGTCCTGTCATCCTCTTCGGCCAGAACGACGTCTTCAACAACATCGCAAGCTACAACTTCAGCGACATCCGCTTCAAGTCACGCGGCTACAACAGTGAGACTCAGGACGTGTACCTTGCAGGCGTGAGGCTCAATGATGCCATCACGGGATACTCTCCGTACTCTCTGTGGAGCGGCCTCAACGAGGCTACCAGAAGCAAGGACAACGCGAACGGTCTGGAAGTGTCAGACTTCGGAAACGGAGGCTACAACGGAATGACCAACATCAATGCGAACGCATCCAGCGTGCGTCCGGGATGGAGGGCAAGCGTGATGACGAACAGCGCATACTATCGCCTCCGCCTTATGCTCACCTATGCTTCCGGAACGCTTGACAACGGCTGGAGCTACGCGTTCAACGTATCGTCCCGTCTCGGCGGCAACGACTGGATCAAGGGCGTGTACTACAGGTCCCTGGCATATTATGGCGCCGTGGAGAAGAAGTTCGGCGACGAACACTGCCTCGGCTTCGTGCTTATGGCGTCTCCGGGAGAGAGAGGATCGCAGAACGGATCCACCCAGGAGGTCTATGACCTCGTCGGAGACAATATGTACAACTCCAACTGGGGCTACTTCAACGGCAAGGTCCGCAACTCCCGCGTAAAGCGAAGCCACGAGCCTATCGCCATCCTCAAGTACGACTACACCCCTTCGACCAAGTTCAGCGCAAGGGCTACGGCCCTCTTCCGCTTCGGATGGAACGGATCGACGGCCCTCGACTGGTACAATTCGGCCGACCCGAGACCTGACTACTACAGGAACCTCCCAAGCTACTTCTATATGGAGAATACTGATTACGGCAGGCAGGCATATGGCAAGTACCTCTGGGCAAAGGAAGCCTGGGAGAGGGACCTTGACGGAACCACGCACTTGAACTGGGACAGAATGTACCTTGCCAACGTCACGGCAGGGGAGGATGGAGAGCGCCGCTCGAACTACATCCTTGAGGAACGCCACATCGACCAGAGGGACTTCAACCTCGCAGGCTCGTTCAGCTGGCATCCGGACAACAACCTCACCGTCAACGGAGGCTTGAACGGAAAGATCAACAGGACGGAATACTACAAGCAGATTGACGACCTTCTCGGAGGAGACTATTATCTGAATGCCGACTCATTCGCAGAACGCGACTACAAATCTGCGGCCCGCGTCCAGAACGACCTCGACTACTTCTTCGCAAATGGAGAGACACCGGTCATCAAGGAGGGCGACAAATTCGGATACGACTACTATGCGCAGATCCGCAAGGCTGCGGTATGGACGAACGCATCCTATACTATAGCAGGACTCAAGCTCGTAGGCGCCGCACAGGTGGGCTACACCTCATTCTGGCGTGACGGACTCTACCGCAAGGGTCTCTTCCCTGGACTTTCAGATACAGGAGAAGAAATCAGCTATATGGGCGAGGTCCTCACGACCTACGACCCTGTGACCGGAGAGGTCATCACCTCGAAGGGCAAGTCCAAGACGAGCGACTTCGTGACCTACGGCTTCAAGGGCGGCCTCCAGTATTTCATCAAGGGCGGACACAAGCTCTACGCCAACGCAGGCTATTTCAGCGATGCGCCTACATTCAACCAGGCCTTCGTGTCGCCTCGTACCAGAAATACCATCGTGCCGGAACTTGACAACTACAAGACGACCTCGTTCGACGTCAACTACGCCTACAGCAACTCAAGCTACAGCTTCCGCATAACCGGATTCTACACGACCATCGAGGACCAGAGCGACGTGATGAGTTTCTATGACGACTCGCAGAACTCATTCACCAACTTTGCGATGGTGGGAATCGACGAGCGCCATATGGGCGTCGAGCTCGGTTTCAGCGTGCCCCTTCCGGTCCGCAACCTTTCATTGAAGGGAGCCCTCAGCTACGGCGAGTACATCTACACTTCAAATCCGAGGATGTATCAGACCGTGGACAACAGCGCAAGCATCGTTTCAAGCACCTACGGCGTGACTATTCCTTACTGGAAGAGCAGCCCTGTATTCGAGAAGAATGCTGATGGCACATATGTCACCGACTCTGAAGGCTATCCTGTCGAGAAGAAGGAGCAGAAGCACTACATCCCTTCAACTCCTCAGCTCGCATCCTATGCTGGCCTTTCATATAACAAGAATTACTGGTTCATCGACCTCGGAGTCGCATACTACAGGGACTCATACCTCGATATGAACCCTCTCTACAGAACCGATATGGCTACCGCGGGACCTGACGGCATCGTCACCCCAGTCGAGGTTGAGTATATGACGGCACAGGAGAAATTCGACCCTGTGGCCCTCGTCAACCTCAGCATCGGAAAGTCCTGGTACATCCACAGGAAGTATCAGATCGGTTTCAATATCAACGCCAAGAACCTTACCAACCGCAAGGCCGTCAAGACCGGAGGCTACGAGCAGACCCGACTCATCGACTCTGCCAGCGGAGAGAGGTACTACCGCTTCGACTCGAAGTATTTCTATATGGCGGGAACCAATTATATGTTGAATGTTTATTTCAAGTTCTAGGCTATGAAGAAGATATATACAATGGCTGCCCTTGCAGCGGCAATCCTCACTATCACTTCATGCAAGGAAGAATGGGAGCCTGTCTTCACAGGAGACTACGACGCTCCTGAGGAGCAGGTGACGGAACTTGACGTGACCACCACCATCGCGGAACTAAAGGCAATGTACACCAGCGGCCCTCTCAAGATTGACGACGACATCGTCATCAAGGGTCAGGTCACAACCTCCGACAAGGCTGGAAACCTCTACAGGACCTTCTACATCCAGGATGAGACAGGTGGAATCGAAATCAAGATCGGAAAGTCATACACAAATATGGACTACCGCATCGGCCAGTGGCTCTACATCAAGTGCGAGGGTCTCACCCTCGGCCAGTACGGCGGAATGCTCCAGCTCGGATACGACGACCCTACGGGAAGTTATGAGACTGCTTACATCGAGGTCCAGTACATCATAGATACCCACATCTTCAAGGGAAAACGCGACACTCCTGTGGCCCCTAAGGTCCTCGGGGAGAACGACCTCAACAATGCGGAAAACTACGGCATCTACTGTGAGGTGCAGGGCGTGACCTACGGTAACGAGATATTTGCCATCATCTATGATGACAGTGACAACAGCCTATACCTCAGCGAGGGACAGTTCGGCGTGGACACCTGGGCGATGTCGGAGAACGGTTTCAAGGCCTATATGACGGCGACGACCGGAAAGGAAGAGCCTCAGGAGGCTTTCGGCGGCAAGATCACCGAGAAAAACTGGCAGGCATACTACAATGCTGCCGCAGCCCTGTCCGTCAGCCAGTATTTCAAGCTCGGCAACGTGGACCTTCAGGTGCGCTCAAGCGGATATGCCTCATTTGCGGATGAGAAACTCCCTGCAGACGTGCTTTCGGGAACGCCTACGACTCTGCGCGGTATCCTTACCATCTACAACACCAATACTCAGTTCCTACTTATCGATAATTCATCAGATTACGTAATATACTAATGAAAAGAATCATCCCAACAATCGCAGCGGCAATGACAATGGTAGCTTGCAACAATGTAAATCCTCTTCTCCAGGAATGGGATACTCCTTATGGAATCCCGCCATACGAGAAAATTCAGGTAAGTGATTATCTTCCTGCAATCCAGCAGGGAATCGAAGAAGAAAAAGCCGAAGTTGAGGCAATCGTCAACAATCCGGATGCCCCTACATTCGAAAATACTATAGCAGCACTCGACAGAGTGGGCGCCACCCTTTCAAAGGTACAGGGAGTCCTCTTCAACGTCAGCGAGACTGACGGAAGCGACAAACTGAACAAGGTGGTTGAAAAAATTATGCCTCTGCTTTCTGCAGCCGGCGATGAGATCTCTATGAACAAGGATCTCTATGCCCGCGTGAAGGCAGTGTACGAGGCTGACCAGAGCGGTCTCACCAAGGAACAGAAGATGCTTCTCAAGAAGACATACGAGGGCTTTACCCGTAGCGGTATCGGCCTTGACGAGGCATCTCAGGATACCCTCAAGGCAATCAACGCCCGTCTCTCGACATTGAGCAACCAGTTCGGCAACAACCTCCTCGCTGAGAGCAACGCCTTCAAGGATGAGTTTGGATTCTCGGTAGCCAGCTACTACTCAAAGATGGCATCTATCGAGGACCGCGGCCTTCGTGAGAAGATCTTCAAGGCATACAGCAGCCGCGGCCACAACGGCAACGAGTACGACAACCGTGCAATCTGTGCGGAAATCCTCGAGCTCAGGACCCGCAAGGCCCAGCTCCTCGGCTTCGAAAGCTCAGCAGCATACATCCTCGACAACAAGATGGCTCACGATCCTCAGACCGTGGATACCTTCCTCAAGGAGATAATGGATGCCGCAATGGCAAAGGCCAAGGAGGAAATCGCCGAGATGGAGAAGATCGCAGGCTTCGAAATCAAGCCTTGGGACTGGTCATTCTACGCAGAGAAGGTGCGCAAGGCCAAGTACGCCCTCGACGAGGAAGAGACAAGGCAGTATTTCCAGATGGAGAACGTGCGCAAGGGTATGTTCCTCGCTGCCAAGAAGCTCTATGGTGTGAACGCCGAGCTCATCAAGGATGTGCCTGTATATAACCCTGCAGTCGAGACCTTCAAGATCACCGACGAAAACGGTGAGTTCCTCGGAATCTTCACCACCGACTACTATCCTCGTGACACCAAGAGGGGCGGAGCGTGGATGAACAATGTCCGCGACCAGTATGTGGATGCTGACGGAAACGAGGTGCGTCCAATCATCGTGAACGTGGGCAACCTTACGGCTCCTACTGACAGCACACCGTCGCTTATGTCAATCGACGACGTGCAGACTATGTTCCACGAGTTCGGTCACGCCCTTCACGGACTTCTCACCAAGTGTCACTACAGAAGCCTCAGCGGAACAAGCGTAGCCCGCGACTTCGTGGAGGTATTCTCACAGATCAACGAGAACTGGGCATTCCAGCCTGAACTCCTCGCAGAGTACGCCTTCCATTACAAGACTGGCGAAGTCATTCCTGACAGCCTCGTGCAGAAGATCAACAACAGCCTCAAGTTCAACCAGGGCTTTATGACCGGTGAGCTTGCTGCGGCATCAATCCTCGATATGAAGCTTCACGAGACTCCTGTCACAGACGCTTCTGCCATCGACCTCGACGCAATGGAGGCCAAGGCCTGCAAGGAAATGGGACTCATCGACGAAATCATCCCTCGCTACCGTCCAACCTACTTCAACCACATCTTCGACGGTGGCTACAGCGCAGGTTACTACGGATACCTCTGGGCAGAGGTCATTGACCAGGATGCCTTCGACCAGTTCCGCAAGCAGGGTATCTTCAACAAGGAGCTCGCAACCTCATTCAAGAAGGCTTTCCTCGAGAAGGGTGGAAGCGAGGAACCTATGGAACTTTACCGCAGCTGGAGAGGCGGAGATCCTGACCCTTCAGCTTTGATGCGTTTCCGTGGCCTCATAGAAAATTAAAATTTTTTAAAAATCTATTGGATTTAATTCCAAATTACCTAACTTCGTAGCCGTGCCTGGAGGTTTATTCTCCGCACGGCTATTTTTTCATTATGGCTAATTATACTACAACAACGTGGACAGTCGGCGGTACCGGTCTTGGTACCACCACCACTGGTTATGCCGGTATGACCGGTACAACCCTTAGGGGTTAAGGTATAATAGAGCGTTTCTTCGTGAGCCGCGTCCGCAGGTCGGACAAATTCAATCAAAGACATATAAATAATCAAACCGGACATAGCGATTGTATGCTATGACGTGCAAATTCCCATATAAAAAATGAAAGTTTTAAAATTTGGCGGAACATCAGTAGGTTCCGTAGAAAGCCTCAAGAATGTTAAGAAGATTGTAGAAAGTTGCAATGAGCCAGTCATCGTGGTAGTTTCTGCCCTCGGCGGCCTCACGGACAAACTCATCAAGACTGCAAATCAGGCAAAGGCAGGTGACATCGCCTACCTCAAATCTTACGAGGAAATGGTGGAGCGCCACCACAAAATCGTGTCAGAACTCATTCCTGACGACGGCCGTCGTCAGAGACTCCTTGAGAGGATGGACATCCTCCTCGGAGAACTCAAGAGCATCTATCAGGGCGTTTACCTCATCTCGGACCTCTCCGAGAAAACAATGTGCGCGATCGTAAGCTACGGAGAGCGTCTCTCTTCAGACCTCTGCTCAGTGCTTGTCAACGACGCTGCCTGGTTCGACTCCCGTGAATTCATCAAGACAGTACGCAAGCAGGGCCGCAATGTCCTCGCTACGGAAATAACGAACAAACTTGTCAAGAAAACATTCGCTTCATTCGGCAAGAGCGAGCAGGTGGCCCTCGTTCCGGGCTTCATCTCACGCGACGCCGAGAGCGGTGAGGTCACGAACCTCGGCCGCGGAGGAAGCGACTACACCGCAGCCATCCTCGCTGCCGCACTCGACGCCAAGGTCCTCGAAATCTGGACCGACGTCAACGGCTTTATGACGGCAGACCCTAGGATCATCAGCTCGGCATACACCATCGACGAACTCAGCTACATCGAGGCGATGGAGCTCTGCAACTTCGGTGCGAAGGTGGTTTACCCTCCGACAATCTATCCTGCCTGCGTGAAGAACATCCCAATCCTCATCAAGAACACCTTCAATCCTGAGGCCAAGGGATCAATCATCTGGAATCAGTGCAAGCCGGATCCGGACCACATCATCAAGGGTATCTCTTCAATCAACAATATGTCCCTCATCACCGTATCCGGACTTTCAATGGTCGGCGTGATCGGTGTCAACAGACGAATCTTCACGGTGCTTGCCAACAACGGCATCAGCGTGTTTATGGTCAGCCAGGCTTCTTCCGAGAACAGTACTTCAATCGGCGTCAGGACCGAGGACGGCGAACTTGCCTGCGAGGTTCTCAACGAGGAATTCAGCAAGGAAATCGAGATGGGTGCAATGAACCCTATGAAACTCGAGGACCAGCTCGCCACCGTCGCAGTCGTAGGAGAGAATATGAAGCAGACTCCAGGTATCGCCGGCAAGCTCTTCGGAGCCCTCGGCCGCAGCGGCATCAGCGTCATCGCCTGCGCACAGGGTGCATCCGAGACGAACATTTCATTCGTCGTGAAGAGCTCATTCCTTCGCAAGACCCTCAATACCATCCACGACAACTTCTTCCTCTCTGAGTACAAGGTGCTCAACCTCTTCCTCTGCGGTATCGGTACTGTCGGCGGAAAGCTCATCGAGCAGATCGACGCCCAGAAGGAGAACCTTATGAAGGAGCGCGGACTCAAGCTCAACGTCGTGGGCATTGCCAACAGCCACAATGCTATCTTCGACCGTGAGGGCCTCGAACTCAAGGACTTCCGCGAAAGACTCGCCAACAGCCAGTCCTGCGACCTCAAGAAGCTCAAGGAAGAGATCCTCGGTATGAACATCTTCAATTCAGTCTTCGTCGACTGTACGGCAAGCGCAGATGTTGCAGCTATCTACAAAGACCTCCTCTCTCACAATGTGAGCGTAGTAGCGGCCAACAAGATCGCTGCATCCAGCGACTATGACAATTACGCGAGCCTCAAGGAACTTGCCCGCAAGAAGGGCGTGAAGTTCCTCTTTGAGACCAACGTCGGCGCAGGTCTTCCTATCATCAGCACGATCAATGCCCTCGTCAATTCAGGTGACAAGGTGCTCAAGATAGAGGCAGTGCTCAGCGGCACCCTCAACTTCATCTTCAACGCCCTCTCAAAGGAGATTCCTTTCAGCAAGACCGTCAAGCTTGCCAAGGAGCAGGGTTATTCGGAGCCTGATCCGAGAATCGACCTCAGCGGCAAGGACGTCATCAGAAAGCTCGTCATCCTCGCCCGTGAGAGCGGTTACAAGATCAACCAGGAGGATGTGGAGAAGAACCTCTTCATTCCTGACAGTTTCTTCGAGGTAAGCATCGAGAAGTTCTGGGAAGACCTTCCTAAGCTCGACGCTGAATTCGAGAAGAAGCGCGAGGCTCTCGAGAAGGCCGGCAAGAAGTGGAGATTCGTGGCCAAGTTCGAGAACGGCAAGGGCAGCGTTTCTCTCCAGGAAATCGCCCAGGGCCATCCTCTCTACAACCTCGAGGGCAGCAACAACATCGTCCTCCTTACTACGGACCGCTATAAAGAGTATCCTATGCTCATCCAGGGTTACGGTGCAGGCGCAAGCGTAACGGCAGCCGGCGTATTCGCCGACATTATGAGCATCGCGAACATCTAATCGTCCGAAGCCATGAAACACGTTATCATTCTGGGCGACGGAATGGCTGACTGGAAGATGGAGAGCCTTGGAGGCAAGACTCTTCTCCAGTACGCTCCGACCCCTTATATGGACAGACTGGCGCGCGAAGGCCGCACCGGTATGTTGAAGACGGTTCCAGACGGATTCCATCCAGGCAGCGAAGTGGCAAATTCCTCAATCCTCGGCTACGACCAGCACGTCGTTTACGAGGGCAGGGGACCTCTCGAGGCGGCAAGCATCGGAGTTGACCTCGCTGACGATGATATGGCAATCCGCTGCAACCTCGTCTGCCTCGAAGGCGACCTCATCAAGAATCACTCTTGCGGAAGGCTCGAGACCGAGGAAGGCGACGTGCTCATCAATTTCCTGCAGGAAAAGCTCGGCAGCGACAAGGTACATTTCTACACCGGAGTCCAGTACCGTCACCTGCTCGTGATCAAAGGCGGAAACAAGCATCTTATCTGCACCCCTCCTCACGACATCCCTCTCCAGCCTTGGAGACCGAACCTCGTGAAGGCTGAAATCCCTGAGGCCCAGGCTACGGCCGACCTTATCAACGATCTCATCCTGAAGTCGCAGGAACTCCTCAAGGACCATCCTCTCAACCTTCAGCGCATAGCCGAGGGCAAGGACCCGGCCAACAGCATCTGGCCTTGGGCCGGCGGATACCGCCCGAATATGGTCCCTCTCACGAAGCGTTTCCCTGACGTGATCCACAGCGGATCGATGATAACGGCGGTTGACCTGATGCGCGGCATCGGCCGTCTCGCCGGACTCAATGTCATCGATGTGCCGGGCGCTACGGGTCTCTATGATACTAATTACGAGGGCAAGGCCGCAGCGGCCATCGAGGCTCTCAGGAAGGACGATTTCGTCTATGTCCACGTTGAGGCTACCGACGAGGCCGGCCACGACGGCAACTGCGAGCTCAAGCTCCAGTGCATCGACTACCTCGATCGCAGGCTCATCGGCCCGATTTTCGAAGAGGTGAGCAAGTGGGACGAGCCGGTGGCGATAGCAGTGCTTCCGGACCATCCTACGCCGGTGAAGAAGAGGACTCATACGAACGAGCCTATTCCTTTCCTCATCTGGGCGCCGGGAATGACTCCGGATTCAGTCCAGACATTCGACGAAGACGCCTGCAAACAGGGTTATTA
>JAILCZ010000143.1 GCA_024689985.1 Bacteroidales bacterium
AATGCAGAACGACATAATCTGTTTTTTCAGATTTGCGCTCTTATTGTTCATATCTTCAAGAAAACTGTTACGCATAGTTTATAAATTGTCCTGCAAACATAACAATAATAAATCTTGAAAACAAAAAATTTTAAAAACTACCGCCGTTCTGCTAAAATAATGAACGAAACGAAAATCTAATAGATTCCGAATTCATTGATGCAGACTGCTCCACGCGACTTCAGAATATTTACGCGCAGCGCAGTAGTTTCAACAGGAGCAAACCTGAGAAGCCTTTTGTAACCTATTGTAGTAGTAGTCTCTTCAAGCGGAAAGACCTGCCACTTTCCATCAAGAAGGTATTCAACGGAGAATTCCTGCACACGCTGTCCCAGAGGTATGTATTCCTGGATCATAATCCGGCTTATGCGCTGAGGAGAGTCCCATTCGGCCGTAAGGGAAGCGTTGGTCACTCCGTCTTCTGTAGCCCAATAAGAATCATATCTGCCGTCACCGGCAAATTTGGCGGCGAAAGCCCTTCCTCTGGTATTTGTAGCGGACAGACTGGCTCCGTCCACGAGATTGTCTTCGAAATCCCTGCAGACCATCTGGTAATACCTGACCGCATTGGCTGAATCCACAGGATGAATCCTTCCCTCCCGGTTCACGGGGAAATTAAGGAGGAAGGTGGCGTTGCGACCGACACTCTTATAATATAAGTCAACGAGCTGTTCGGGAGTCTTGACGAGAGAATCCTCCTTCTCGTGATAGAACCAGCCCGGCCTGATGGACACGTCGCATTCAGCGGCAGCCCAGGTTTTCTCATCCGGAAGGAAGGCCCAGTTGGTTTCTTCGGCTATACCGTTCTCATTGCCCACCCAGCGACAGCCCGGACCTGCGTCCGAGAAAATTATGGCCTGGGGCTGGAGAGCCTCGACTTCCTTTATCACATCGCCGAAATGGTAGTAATCCTCGCCTATCTTCCTGGTTTCATTAGCTCCGCCATACCAGCCGTTGCCGCCGTTGGCTCCATCGAACCAGAATTCGAATACATCTCCGTAAGAAGAAAGCAACTCTTTCAGCTGAAGATGATAATACTCCACATAGGCTTCCGACCCATAGGTTGATGCGTGCCTGTCCCAAGGAGAAAGATAGACGGCGAACTTCAGGCCATACTTGCCGCAGGCCTGTGAAAGCTCACGGACGACGTCACCCTTGCCGTCCTTGTATGGTGACCTGGAAATATTGTAGTCGGTATGTTCCGTCGGCCAGAGGCAGAAGCCGTCGTGATGTTTTGCAGTGAAGATGATCCCCTTCATTCCTGCCGCCTTGCAGGTTTTCGCCCACTGCTCGCAGTCCAGGTTTGTAGGATTGAAAGTCTCGGCCGGCGTATCCCCGTAGCCCCATTCCATATCATTGAAGGTGTTCAGACCAAAATGAATGAAGGCGTAGGTCTCCATCTGCTGCCAGGCGACCTGCTTGGGTTGAGGGACCGGATAAACTGCTTCCGGCGCCTGAACGGACGTACAGGCGGCCAGAATCATAGAGGAGATGGCGAGAATGTGTCGGGATCTCAAAATTTAGTCAATCTTGAATGAGTCCTTGAGAGCCGTAGTCTTGTTGAAGACAGGCTTCTCAAGAGTGCTGTCCTTATCCTTGACGAAGTAGCCGGTGCGCTCGAACTGAACGGCGATGCCTGACTCGTCCTCGAGAAGGGCTGGCTCGGCATATCCCTTTGCGATGACGAGAGACTGAGGATTGAGGAAATCCTTGTAGTCCTTGTCTTCAGGAATGTTGTTCATATCAGCCTCCGTGAAGAGTCTGTCATAGAGACGGAGTTCAAGTTCCTTTGCATAAGCAGTGGATACCCAGTGGATGGTGCCCTTGACTGAACGCCACTCACCTCCTCCAGGACGGGTTGAAGGATCGTAGGTACATTTGAGTTCTACCACCTTGCCGTTCTCGTCCTTGACGACTTCGTTGCACTTGATGATATAGGTGTACTTGAGACGGACCTCTCCTTCAGGCTTGAGACGGAAGAATTTCTTAGGAGCATCCTCCATAAAGTCAGCACGGTCTATGAGAAGCTCTCCAGTGAAAGGAACGCGTCTCTTAGCTCCCTCAGGGTCTGCCGGATTGAGAGGGCAGTCAAACCACTCGACCTTGCCTTCTTCCCAGTTGGTGAGGGTGACCTTGATAGGATCGTCGCTTACGACCATATACCTGTTGGAACGGGCATTGAGGTCCTGGCGGACACACCATTCGAGCACCTGGATGTCCATAAGCTGGTCGTGCTTTGTGACGCCGATCTTGTCGCAGAACATCTTGAGGGCATTGGCAGTGTAACCGCGACGGCGGACACCGCAGAGCGTAGGCATACGAGGATCGTCCCAGCCGGATACGAGACCCTTCTGCACGAGCTCAAGGAGCTTGCGCTTTGACATAAGGGTGTAAGTAAGGTTCAGGCGGGCAAACTCGTACTGATGTGAAGGATAAATATCGAGAGTCTTGATGAACCAGTCATAGAGAGGACGGTGAACATCAAACTCGAGAGTACAGATTGAATGGGTGATGTGCTCGATTGAGTCACACTGGCCGTGGGTGAAGTCGTACATCGGATAGATGCACCACTTGTCTCCCGTGCGGTGATGATGGGCGTGCTTGATACGATAGAGGATCGGATCACGGAACATCATATTAGGGCTGGCCATATCTATCTTGGCGCGGAGCACCTTCTCACCGTCGGCATACTTGCCGGCCTTCATATCGCGGAAGATCTGGAGATTTTCCTCAACTGAGCGGTTGCGCCAAGGGCTGTCAGTACCAGGCTTGTCAACGGTGCCGCGGTTCTCGCGCATCTGGTCCTGGGTCTGGTCATCGACATAAGCGAGACCCCTCTTGATGAGGTCCTCGGCCCACTCGTAGAGCTGATCGAAATAATCGGAAGCATAGCACTCCTTGGCCCATTCAAAGCCAAGCCACTTGATGTCTTCCTTGATGGCGTCTACATATTCAGTATCTTCTTTCGTAGGATTCGTGTCGTCGTAACGGAGATTCGTAAGTCCACCGTACTTCTGCGCAAGGCCGAAATTGATGCAAAGGCTCTTGGCGTGTCCGAGATGGAGATATCCGTTAGGCTCCGGAGGGAAACGGGTAAGTACGCTGCTCACCTTGCCAGACTTGAGGTCATCCTCGATGATCTCTTCAAGAAAGTTCAGTTTCCTAGGCTCCTCGGCCGTATTCTTTATTTCTTCTGCCATAATTTATTGCGATGTCATAAATTGAGAACCACAAATATAATTAATTTATTTAATTTTGCGGTATGATAAAATCTATGACAGGCTATGGCAAGGGAGAGGCCGTCCTCGAAGGAGGTAAACTCACCATCGAAATAAGAACACTCAACGGAAAGAGCGCAGACATAAACCTCAAATCAAACCTTTTCCCTAAGGACAAGGAGCTGGAAGCACGTGCGAAGATCGCTGCGAGCCTTCAGAGAGGAACAATAGACGTATATGTGAACTGGGAGCCGAACGCAGCAGACGCTGCAAAGCAGATCAACGCCGAAATCGCAGGCAGCTATATGGCACAAGCCAAGGAAATCCTCGGCGGAGAATGCGACGCCCAGGCATCGGCTGCACTTCTCAGCTCAATCCTCCGCTTTCCTGACGTCATCGACACCAAGAAGCAGGACGTGATCACGGAAGAAAACTGGCCGCTGGTCGACAAGGCTCTTGACGACGCTCTCGCAGCCCTCAACGAATACAGAGCCAAGGAAGGAGTGGCACTCTACAAGGATGTGACTTCAAGAGTACAGAACATACTCGACCTCTACGACGAGGTGGAATCATATGAAGGAGAAAGAATCGAGACCGTACGCGCCAAGATTCTCAAGGCCCTCGAAGACCTAGCCCAGAAGCCGGACCAGAGCCGCTTCGAGCAGGAGATGATCTTCTATCTCGAGAAATACGACATTAACGAGGAGAAGGTAAGACTCCGCCAGCACTGCAAGTATTTCAAGGATACCATCGACGGAGAGCCATATCCTGGAAAGAAGCTCGGATTCATCATCCAGGAGATGGGTCGCGAGATCAATACGACAGGCTCAAAGGCAAATCACGCCGGCATCCAGAAATGCGTCGTACGTATGAAGGATGAGCTCGAGAAGATCAGGGAACAGAGTATGAACATACTCTAGGGCTCCTGATTCTGTGCCTCCTTCGCATTCAGATTCGCGAGGAACCTGTCCTCCACGAAATTCAGCTTATGGAACGAATGGCGTGAGAACATAATGAAGGCGCAGAGGAAGACGAAGACGGCCACGATAGTCCAGAAATTCAGGTTGAAGTGGCTGACAACGACCTCGAGCACAATTGAAGATGCAATGAAAGTCCTGAGAAGGACTATTCCCATAAGAGGCAGACTGTTGCCCGGATTTCTTTTCAAAAGGATCCGGGCTTGTTTTTTTATGTTCGCAGGATTGGATGCGAAGCCATAGAGGAAAGGCATCATCACGACAACCGTGATTCCTACGACGACAAGGTCGTGGACAAACTCCGAATCAGTAGGAAGAATGGTATATACGAATTTCTCGAGATATCCCTTCGATGCGAGCAGAATGGCGACAAGGACTACACCATAGAGGGTTACGCGCACCATCACCATACGGATGAGAATCTCCCACTCCGAAGAATCGTTTGACTTTTGTTTCTTCTGTGGAGGATCAATGAAATTCAGGAGCTTCTGCGGAGTCTTCGCCACGAGGAACTTGTAGGCAGGATCCGCGAGCTTGATCATTATCGGAGTCGTGAAAGTGGTGATCACTGAGACGGCGATGATGATAGGATAGATGAAATCGCGCATCACGCCGAGGGTGACACCCACTCCGGCGATGATGAAGCCGAACTCTCCGAGCTGGGCCAGGCTGAAGCCCGTATGGACGGCGTTCTCAAGGCCTTTGCCGGAAAGAAGGACACCCATACCCGCGAAAACGATATGGGTCAGATATACCAGAAGAGTTATGATGAGGATGATGAACCAGTATTTGCCTATGACCTGGGGATCGACCATCATACCGACAGAAACGAAGAAGATGGCACCGAACAGGTCCTTGATACTGCTGGTCAGTTTCACGATTCTTTCACTTTCCACTGTTTCAGCGAGGATGGAGCCCATCACGAAGGCGCCGAGAGCAGAAGAAAAACCTACTGAGGTCGCAAGGGTCACCATACCGAAGCAGAGACCGATGCTCACCAGAAGGAGAATCTCGTTGTTGATGAACTTGCCGAAACGGCGAAGAAGAGTAGGGATGGCGTAGATTCCGATGAGGAAGGCAAGGATGATGAAGAAGGCCAGCTTGGCCAGGTTGAAGATCATCTCCCCTCCCGCGAAGGAATTTGAAACGGCCATTGTGGAGAGGAGAACCATCAGGAGGATGGCTATGAGGTCCTCGACCACGAGGGTGCCGAATACAAGTCCGGCATAGGAAGACTTCTTGAGGCCGAGGTCATCGAAGGCTTTGATAACTACGGTGGTGGACGACATTGAAAGCAGTCCCGCGAGGAATATACTCTCCATAAACGTCCAGTTCATAGCCTGCCCGGCCGCAAAGCCGAGCACGAAGACTCCGATGAACTTGCCGCCGGCAATGGTGACGGCGGCGGTCCCGACCTTCAGAAGTTTCTTGAAACTGAACTCAAGTCCGAGGGCGAACATAAGGAAGATGATTCCTATCTCCGACCACTGCTTCACCGAATCTATACTGTACACGCCAGGGAAGAAGGAAATATGGGGTCCGATGAGGAAGCCCGCAATAATGTATCCCAGGACGAGGGGCTGCTTGAGAGCCCTGAATATAATAGTGAAGAGTCCCGCCGAGATAAGAATCACGGCGAGATCTCGTACCAAGTTCATTTCTTCTGACATCTATATATCAGTTTTAGTTTTCTTCAGCTTCAGTGAAGTCAGCAGGCAACATTACCACAGTGGCCTTGTTGCCATTCTTGAGGATTACATCATTGAGGAAGGCCTTCACGTCGTCTGAAGTCAGGCCTTTCACATAATCGAGATATCCCGTCTGCTCATCCTTATCCCAGAATGTCTTGTTGATGATGAGGTTCTGCCAATAATGATTCTTCCTCTGGGAATCGGCGTAGCTCTTCTCGCAGTACTTCTTGAACTGGTCAAGTTCCTCATCTGTCACGCCTTCGGCAGCGACCTCCTCAAGTCCCTTGTCCATAAGGAAGAGAACCGAATCACAGAGGGCAGGCGTGAACGGAACGACGGTGGTGAGCATATAGGTGTCATCCACGCCGAAATTCTCATTGCAGGAAGTGCTTACGGAATAAGCCATACCGCCGTCCTCTCTGATAGACTTGAGGTAGCGGTTGTCGAGGACATTTCCAAGAGCGCGGGCAGCGACTGATTCCTTGAGAGTATAAGGAGTAGTTCCTGCCATAACCTGATAGATATAAGCCTGTGGCGTCTCCATCTCGCGGGTGAAGCGGTTCATCTTCACGCCAGGAAGAGGAAGCACGTCGAGATGCCTGTACTGCTCTCTCTTCTTCATCTTCTGCAGAGGGGCTATGTACTGGCTGACGTAAAGCTTGAGGGAATCCTCATCAAAGTTTCCGGTGAAATAGAAATCGAAGTCACCGGCAACGCTGAATCTTTCCTTGTAGAGTTTCCTGATCACTGAATAGTCAGCCTTTTCAAGATCCTTGAGATGGATGTCGACGATGCGAGGGTTGTCTCCATAGATAGTCTTGACGATTGAATCGTTGAATGCCGTCATAGGATTCTTCTCAGCATTGGCAAGACCTGTCCTGTAATTCTGGATGATGTTCTGATAAGCGTCAGGATCATCTGCAGGCGAAGTGAAGCCAAGATAGATAAGTTCAAAAAGAGTGCGCAGGTCCTTAGGAGTAGCTGAGCCTGAGATTGTCTCCGAATAATTCCTGAGGCCGACTTTGATGCTTACCTGCTTTCCAGCAAGAGCCTTGCCGAGCTCAACTGAATTGAAATTGCCAAGGCCCGAATTTGAGATCACTTCCGGAAGAAGTTCTGCATTCACAAGGTCATTTTCATCGATAAGAGAAGATCCTCCGAAGCTGCGGGCGCCGAAGATGACTTCTGAATTATTGAAGTCAGTCTTCTTGTAATAGACATTCGCGCCGTTTGCAAGCGCAAGCTTCGTGTATCCAAAAGGAGCCTCAGACACCTTCTTAATCTTTCCAGCCTTAGGAAGAACCGAAACAAGAGGCTCGTCCTTCACATTGTCCACATAAGGCTCGAGTTCGGCAGTCCTTGCAGCCTCAACTGCAGAACGCATATCCTCGACTGCAGGGATGACCTGGCCTTCCTTCTCAGGATACATTCCGAGGAATACGAAATCCTTCGTGATGCTCTCGGTGAACTGTTTGAAAATATTGTTGATATGGTCTACGGTAATCTGGCCTTCGAGCTGATCATAGATCTTCTTTTCAATCTCAATTCCCGGGATGGCGGAACCATCGAGGAAACTGCGGACATACTCGTTGACGAAGCTTGAAGACTGGCGTTTCTCACGGTTGTCGTAGATCTTCTCGACAGAACTCCTGAACTCGTCCTTCATACGGTAGATCTCGGTTCCCGTGAAGCCGAAGCGTCTTGCGCGCTCCACTTCCTTCATCACGGCCTCAACAGCCTCCTTGTCCATATTCTCCTTCGGCACGACATCGACCTCGAAGGCATCCATAGTGCTGGACATCAAGTACTCGCCATATCCGGCTGACGCAGCCACGAAAGGACAGTCAGCCTTCTGTGAAAGCTCGTTGAGACGGGCATTGAGGGCGGAAGTGAAGATTGAGGAAATGTAATTCTGCACGAAGAGCATCGTCGTACTCCTCATATCCCTTGGAAGAGGATCATTCTTCATCATCATAATGGCTACAGGAGTGGTAAGTTCCTTGTCCTTGTCGATGACATAGATAGGTTCTTCATTTGAAGGAACAGAGAAATATTCGAACGGTACAGGATTCTCAGGCATCTGGATAGGGCCGAAGACCTTCCTGACCTTTGCCTCCATCTGATCCACATCCACATCTCCTACGATGACGATTCCCTGAAGGTCAGGGCGATACCAGGTTTCGTAGTAAGAGCGGAGGAATTCAGGAGAGAAGTTATCCACAACGGACATAAGTCCGATAGGCATACGGTAAGCGTACTTGGAGCCAGGATAGAGCTGAGGGAGGACACGGTTGAAGATTCTCTGGGAAGCGCTTGAGCGCATTCTCCACTCCTCGTGGATCACTCCCCTCTCCTTGTCGATCTCCTTCTCCTCGAGAAGCAGGCCGTCGGCCCAGTCGTGGAGAATCAGAAGGCAGGAATCGAGGTTGTTTTCCGTTACCGGAATTGCATCGATATTATAGACGGTCTCATCGGTTGAAGTGTAGGCGTTGAGATTGTAGCCAAACTTCACTCCGATGCTTTCGCAGTACTTGATCAGGGAGCCGTCCTCGGGGAAGTTCACGGTTCCGTTGAAGCACATATGCTCAAGGAAATGAGCAAGGCCTCTCTGATTGTCGTCCTCATTGATGGAACCGACCTTCTGCGCGATATAAAAATATGCGCGGTCCTTCGGTTCCTCGTTGTGACGGATGTAGTAGGTAAGTCCGTTTTCGAGTTTACCTTGTCGCACCTCCGGATCTACCGGAAGCGGAGCAATCTGAGCATTTGCCACGCTGCCGAGAAGCAGGGCGGCAAACACAGAGAGAAAAAGGGTTTTTCTCATAGTTTTTACATTAGTTTTCTATAATGAACGCGAGTAGGTTCAGTCTTTCCGAGACGGCGGAGCTTGTCCTCCTCGTAATCGGAATAACTGCCCTCAAAGTAATGTACGTTCGAATCACCCTCGAATGCGAGGATATGGGTACAGATTCGGTCAAGGAACCATCTGTCGTGGCTGATCACGACGGCACAGCCCGCGAAATTCTCGAGACCTTCCTCTATGGCACGCATCGTATTCACGTCGATGTCGTTCGTTGGCTCATCGAGCAGGAGCACGTTGCCTTCCTCGCGGAGGGCAAGGGCAAGCTGGAGGCGGTTTCTCTCACCACCGGAAAGCACTGCGCACTTCTTCTCCTGGTCTGCTCCGGAGAAATTGAACTTGGAAAGATAAGCTCGGGAATTCACCATACGGCCGCCCATCTTGAACTGCTCGTTGCCGCCGCTCACCACCTCATAGACGCTCTTTTCAGGGTCGATTGAAGTGTGCTGCTGATCGACATACGCGAGCTTGACGGTCTCGCCGACTTCGAAAGTACCTCCGTCAGGCTTGTCAAGTCCCATAATGAGACGGAAGAGAGTCGTCTTACCGGCACCGTTAGGGCCGATGACTCCGACGATACCGTTTCGAGGAAGGACGAAATTCAGGTCGTCATAGAGAAGCTTGTCACCGAAAGCCTTCTTCACGTGCTCCGCAACGATCACCTTGTCGCCGAGACGCGGGCCATTCGGGATGAAGATTTCGAGCTTCTCCTCCTTCTCCTTCACATCCTCGTTGAGCATCTTGTCATAAGCGTTGAGACGGGCCTTACCCTTTGCCTGACGGGCCTTAGGGGCCATATTGATCCATTCAAGCTCTCTCTCGAGGGTCTTGCGGCGCTTTGAAGCCACCTTCTCCTCCTGTGCCAGGCGGGCAGACTTCTGCTCAAGCCAGCTTGAATAATTGCCCTTCCAAGGAATTCCTTCTCCGCGGTCGAGTTCGAGGATCCATCCTGCGACATTGTCGAGGAAGTAGCGGTCGTGGGTAACTGCGATGACCGTACCCTTGTACTGCTGGAGATGCTGCTCGAGCCAGTCGATGGACTCGGCGTCGAGGTGGTTGGTAGGCTCGTCGAGGAGCAGGACGTCAGGCTCCTGAAGCAGGAGTCGGCAGAGAGCCACGCGACGACGCTCGCCTCCCGAAAGATGGTCTGCGAGCTGGTCTGCAGGCGGGCAGCGGAGGGCTTCCATAGCCTGCTCGAGACGGTTGTCAAGGTTCCAGAGATCCTTTGCGTCAATCTGGTCCTGAAGCTCTGCCTGGCGGTCCATCAGCTTCTGCATCTTGTCCGGGTCTTCATAATATTCCGGAAGTCCGAACTTGTTGTTTATCTCTTCATATTCATTGAGAAGGTCCATCAGAGGCTGCACGCCTTCCGACACGATCTCCCTGACTGTCTTCGTATTGTCAAGGTACGGATCCTGCTCGAGGTATCCCACGGTATAACCCGGTGCGAAGACAACCTCGCCCTGATATTGCTTGTCAATACCGGCGATAATCTTCATAAGCGTAGATTTACCCGCACCGTTGAGACCGATGATACCTATCTTCGCTCCATAGAAAAATGACAGGTATATGTTTTTGAGCACCTGCTTGCCATTCTGCTGAATCGTCTTGTTCAGCCCGACCATCGAGAAGATGATCTGTCTTTCCTCTCCGTTTGCCATTATGATTTATCTTATTTTAATGAAATATCCAATTTGCCGACCTCGAGGCCCCAGCACCAGTCCTGCACGACTGGAATATCCTTGCCGGTCATATCCTTGACCATCGGAAGTCCGTCAAGGTCAGTGTGGCTATGGCCTCCGATGACCAGGTCCACTCCGCTGACCTTGCCGACGAGGTCGCAATCCTCATCGAAACCTATATGTGAAAGCACGATTATGTAATCGCACTTATCCTTGATCTCTGCCACATATCTGTTCACCGACTCTGCCGGGTCGATGTACTTGAACTGCTCGGCGATGTCGTGGGCGACCACGGTCGAAACATCAGTAAGAAGGCCGATGATGCCGATTCTGACGCCGGCACGCCTGATTATGACATAAGGCTTCACATACTTGCCGAGGGCGCAGCGCGAGAAATCGTAGTTGGCGCATACGACAGGCATCTTCAGATTGCCGAGCCTCCTGCCCAGTTCATCCACTCCGTTGTCGAACTCGTGATTGCCGAGAGCGATGCAGTCATACTTCATCGCATTCAGGAGACTGATTTCGACATCACCCTTGAGAAGCGTGAAGTACGAAGTACCCTGGCTGAAGTCTCCGGCGTGGAGAAGGAGGACATTGCGTTTTCCGTCAGCCTTCCTGACGCTGTCCACGATGGCAGCCCTTTCAATGACGCCGCCGTGTCCACGGCTCTCACCTCCCCTCTCAGGGTCTATATGACTATGGGTATCATTGACGTGAAGAACCGTCAGATGCCTTGAATTCTGCGCAGATGCTACGCAGACGCTCAGCAGGACTGCTGAAAACAAAAGAATTGACCTGCGTATCATAATATAGTAACTCTGTTGTCCTTGGTTTTGTTTATGGTCTTGCCCTCGGCAGTAAGGCGCTTCACATAAGGAAGCATCACGTCGATGACATATTTGTCAGTAATCTTCACGTCGATCATATTCTCTCCCAGGCAGAACCTGTCGCCACCGTTTAGAAGGAAGTCGATCGTTACGAGCTTGTAAACCGTATCATCATCCAGAGGCTCACCTCCGACGGTGATTTTCTGAAGTTTCCTGTCCTTGATGACAATCCTCATTCCGCCGATGACCTCAGGCTTGCGGCTTGCCATTTCCTCGACCACCTCGCGGAGACGGGCTCCGGTAAGGGTGACGACGGTAATCTTGTTCTTGAAAGGGAACATCGACATAATGTCGTCTGCCAAGACATCGCCCTCAGGCATATCAACGCGGATTCCTCCGGTGTTGACCAGGCCGACGTCAATCTTGTCGCCGGTAAAAGCTTCAGTCTCGCTGATAAGCACATCAATGTACCAGTCATAAAGCTCACATTCAGGAGAATGGCGTACCATTTCCTTGTCACTGTGAGCCACGACCTGCTTCACCTCAGCCATTGCCGGCTGGGTATCGATTACGATTCCGGCCACCTTTTTAGTCACGCCCCTGCGGAAAGTCTTTCCGTTTGGAGACATATATCTGCAGCCTTTGACCGTTCCTACCGTCTGGCCGACGTTGTCGGACGATGACGGAACCACGCCGGTCCTGGAAGCATCGACGCTCAATTTCGTCCATTCAATGCTCTGTCCCCACGAAAGCAATGCAGAAGCTGAGAAAACGAGGACAGCTGAAACAAACCTTTTCATAAATTAACTCTGTTTAAACCAGTTCCACAGGTCTTTGAAAGATCCCTTCTTTCCGAAGATGAGAATGCCGACACGATAGATTTTCGCCGAAATCCAGCCGCAGACGAAGAAAGTCGCGACGAGAATGGCGATGGATGTGACGAGTTCCCAGGTCGGAACGCCGTAAGGAATGCGGGCAAGCATCACGATAGGAGACGTGAACGGAATCATAGATCCCCAGAACACGAGCTGGCTGTCCGGAGCCTTGAACGCATAGAACGATATGAAGAAACCTATCAAAAGAGGTATGGTAAGAGGCATTTGAAGCTGCTGGGTGTCGGATTCGCTCTCTGCGGCAGATCCTATGGCTGCGAAAAGCGAAGCGTAGAGGAGGTAGCCGAAGACGAAATAAATGAAGAATCCAATCAAGAGTGTCCCGATAGGAAGGTCGAGAATGGTGGTGATGACGGCGTCAAGTCCTGAAGGAGCCGGCATTGCGGCCTGGGCGTCAATTCCCGGCATCGTAGAAGATTCCGCAACTGAAGACATCATCTCGGGGCCGAGGAATGAATATGCAGTGCCGACCAGAACTATGGTCAGAACAATCCAGAGGAAGAACTGCGTGAGCGCCACGGCGGCGATGCCGATAATCTTGCCGAACATAAGTTCGGTGGCCTTGACCGAAGAAGTGAGGACTTCGACAACGCGGGATGCCTTCTCTTCGATTACGCTGGAAACGACCATACCGCTGAACATACTGATGAACAGATAGATGGCCATACCGAGGAACATCGAAACGAACATATAGACGGTGGACTCGGAAATCGTCTCCCTGCCGTCCTCTGAAATCTTGTAGGAGGTCAATACAATGTCAGAACGCACGTCCGCCATAATCTGCTCCAGGCCGGAGATATTGTAAGTACCGATCCTGTAAGCCTCGACGGCATCGTCAATCCTGGACTTTATGTTTCCGGTTGCCTCAACGCCGACCGGCTTCTCGGAATAGAGATGGGCGGTGACGGACTTGGAAACCGAATCGATGGTGGAAATCTGAAGGACGGCGCTGAAGCCCATTTCCTTCATTGAACTTTTAAGGCTGTCCACAGGCCAGCAGGTCATATCCTCGTATTCCACCTCATCCGTATTTTCCAGGTATGAGAATGCGATTCCGGAATTGTCCACGACGGCTATCTTCTGTGCCTCCTCCTTTGCGAGGATCATCAGAAGTGACGGGAGGACGCAGACGGCGGCCATAAATATCGGAGCGATGAATGTCACGAGGAGGAAGGACTTCTTCTTTACTCTCGTAAGATACTCCCTTGAAATGATGAGATTGATTATCCTGAGATTCATAGCCTACTTTCCAGTTACGAGTTTGATGAAAATATCGTTCATACGAGGCATCAATGTCTTGTATGAATTGATTTCGCAGCCCTTTTCGATATATTCCCTGAGGACGTCATTGTTCGACTTCCCATCAGGCACTACGACGATGTCGCTGTGAGTGACGGTTCCGTCCGTCCATTCCACCTCGACATTGTTGTTGCCGTATTCGCGGCGGATGTCATCGGTAGCACCGGTGACGATGAGCTTGGATATGTTGATAAGAGCTATGTTGTCACAGAGTTCCTCCACGCTTTCCATATTGTGGGTGGAAAGGATGATGGTCGCGCCCTCTTCCTTCAGACGAAGAATTTCCTTGCGCACGAGGTCGGCATTCACCGGGTCAAAGCCGGAGAACGGCTCATCCAGGATGAGAAGTTTCGGCTTGTGGACCACGGTGGTTATGAACTGTATCTTCTGGGCCATACCCTTGGACAGTTCCTCCACCTTCTTTTTCCACCAGGACTGGATTCCGAAACGCTCGAACCAGGCCTTCAGTTCAGTTTCAGCCTCCCTGCGGCTCATACCTTTGAGCTGGGCGAGGAAGACGCACTGCTCCCCCACTTCCATCTTCTTGTACAGTCCCCTCTCCTCCGGCATATAACCGATCTTCGCAACGTCCTCGTCCGTGATCGGACGGCCGTCGAAAAGGATGGTTCCGGAAGTAGGAATCGTAATTCTGTTGATTATTCTGATAAGCGTAGTCTTGCCCGAGCCGTTAGGTCCGAGAAGACCGAAGATCTTTCCCTCAGGAATTTCAAGCGAGATGTTGTCCAGTGCAGTCTTCTCGCCGAATTTCTTCGTTACGCCTTTGACTTCAATTATACTCATCTATAAATTCAATATCTTGGTTATAAGTTCCACCATAAGTTCAGATTGAGTCGCAAGCTCACCACCGTCTCCACCCTTGCCCCTGTAATCGTAGTCACAGATAAGGGAAACGGCAGCCATAGCCTTGCGAAGAGGATAGTTCCTGACGGCCGTGTCATATTCAGCATAGAAATACGGATTGGCACCAGCGAGAGCCTTAGCCTTCCTTCCCTTGTCCGGATAACCTCCGTCGACAAGAAGAGAGGCATAACGCACGATTCTGTTGAAGTGCAGGAACAGGGCTCCCGTCACCGCCGGCATCGCGAATTTAGGCTGGATGGAGATGTATGTCGCGATCTTCAGAGCCTTCGGCCTGTTCTTCTCGGAGAGACACTTGGTCAGCTCGAAGATGCTGTACTGACGGCTGATGCCGATATTCTTCTCGATGTCGGACGCAGTGATATTCGTCGTACCCTCGGGCAGATTCTTCATCATCTTGTCCGTCTCGACGGCTATTCTCGCAAGGTCCATTCCGACCGACTCGGCAAGAAGGGCGGAAGCGTCAGGCGATATCTGCAGCCCCCTGCCGGCGAAATAAGAATTTATCCAGCCCGGCATTTCATAATCCCTCAGAATTTCGGAAGACACGACGACTCCGACTTTCTGGACCATCTTGTACAGAGCCTTTCTCTTGTCCACCTTGCCTCCGTGAAGCAGGAGGACGAGGACGGTGCTCTCAAGCGGTTTCTCGCAATACGCGGCAATTTCCTCAATGCCGTTCATCTGCTGAGCTTCCTTGACAACCACGAGCTGACGCTCGGCCATCATAGGGAAACGCCTTGCCGCCGTAATCACGGCATCCGCGTCCACGTCGGAGCCATAGCAGACTATCTCATTGAAATCCTTGTCATAATCCGGAATACAGTGCTTCAGAACCGCGTCACATACCATTTCCGGGTAATACGGTTCTTCTCCCATCAGGAGATATACAGGCTTGAAAATGCCGTTCTCAGCATCTTTCACAAGGGACCTGCACAGGGCGTCCGTTTCCAAATATCCACTCTTTGCCATAATCTTACAAAGTTAAGAAAATAACAAGATAAATCAAGATTGGATACCCCTGGAACCATCTTGCAACAGATAGTATTTTTAAGTATATTTGTATTTATTATATACCTTGCAATAATATGAAAGGAATTGTACTTGCAGGAGGCTCGGGCACGAGACTCTACCCAATAACCAAAGGCGTCAGCAAGCAGCTTCTGCCGATATTCGACAAACCAATGGTCTATTACCCTATTTCCGTACTTATGCTTGCCGGGATCAGGGACATCCTGATCATTTCCACTCCGGCCGACCTGCCAGGATTCAAGAGACTCCTCGGAGACGGAAGCGACTACGGAGTGAAATTCGAATATGCCGAGCAGCCATCTCCTGACGGCCTCGCCCAGGCCTTCATCATCGGAGAAAAATTCATCGGAGACGACAGCGTCTGCCTGGTCCTGGGAGACAACATCTTCCACGGAGCCGGATTGACCGGACTTCTCAAAGAAGCGCGCAGGACAGCAGAGCAGGATTCCAAAGCCACGGTCTTCGGCTACTGGGTAAGCGACCCGCAGAGATACGGCGTTGCAGAATTTGACCGCCAGGGCAACTGCCTTTCAATCGAAGAGAAGCCCGAGAAGCCAAAGAGCAACTATGCTGTCGTCGGCCTGTACTTCTACCCTAACAAGGTCGTTGAAGTGGCAAAGACGATCAAGCCTTCCGCCCGCGGAGAGCTCGAAATCACGACCGTAAACCAGCGTTTCCTGGAAGACAGGGAGCTCAAGGTCGAGACCCTGGGGCGCGGCTTCGCCTGGCTTGACACCGGAACCCACGACTCGCTTTCCGAAGCTTCCACCTTCGTGGAGGTCATCGAAAAGCGCCAGGGCCTGAAGATCGCCTGCCTCGAAGGCATCGCATACCGCAAGGGATGGATAAGTGAAGAAAGGATGCGCGAACTCGCACAGCCAATGATAAAGAACCAATACGGCCAGTACCTTCTGAAAGTCATCGACGAGATGAAGGAAAGCGGCCTTGACAATACAGAAATCTGATGGATTACAAAAGAACCCTGGTAATCACAGGAGGCGCCGGTTTCATCGGCAGCCACGTCGTACGCCTGTTCGTCAACAAATATCCGGAATACAAGATCATCAATCTGGACAAGCTGACCTATGCCGGCAACCTCGCCAACCTCAAGGACATCGAGGACAAGCCGAACTACAAGTTTGTCAAGATGGACATCTGCGACTTCGAGGCCTTCTACGCCCTGATGCAGGCAGAAAAGGTCGACGGCATCATCCACCTCGCAGCCGAGTCCCACGTGGACCGCTCGATCAAAGACCCGTTCACCTTCGCCCGCACCAACGTGATGGGCACCCTCTCCCTCCTCCAGGCTGCAAAGCTCTACTGGGAAAGCCTTCCGGAGAAATACGAAGGCAAGAGATTCTACCACATCTCAACTGACGAAGTCTATGGCGCCCTCGAGATGACTCACCCTGACGGCATCAAGCCACCGTTCACCACAAAGGCATCCAGCGGCAAGCACCACCTCGCCTACGGTGAGAAATTCTTCACCGAGGACCTGAAATACCAGCCGCACAGCCCGTACAGCGCCGCGAAGGCAGGCAGCGACCATTTCGTCCGCGCCTTCCACGACACCTACGGAATGCCGACCATCGTCACGAACTGTTCGAACAACTACGGTCCGTACCAGTTCCCGGAGAAGCTCATTCCTCTGTTCATAAACAACATACGCCACCGCAAACCGCTTCCGGTCTATGGAAAGGGAGAGAATGTTCGCGACTGGCTCTATGTGGTTGACCACGCCAGGGCCATCGACCTCATCTTCCACGAAGGCAAGGTTGCCGAGACCTACAACATCGGCGGTTTCAACGAATGGAAGAACATCGACATCATCAAGGTCCTGATCAGTACCGTTGACCGTCTTCTGGGAAGAGCCGAAGGCGAGGATATGGACCTGATAACATACGTAACCGACAGAGCCGGCCACGACCTGCGCTATGCCATCGACTCCACGAAGCTCCAGAAGGAACTCGGCTGGGAGCCTAGCCTGCAGTTCGAGGAAGGAATCGAAAAGACGGTGAAATGGTACCTGGAGAACCAGGACTGGCTCGACAACGTGACCAGCGGAGATTACCAGAAATACTACGAACAGATGTATGAAAAAACTGGTAATACCAAATGACATCCTCTTCGCCAAAGTGCAGGACGCACTGGACAATGGCAGCAAAGTCGTCATCCCGATAAAGGGCTACAGTATGCG
>JAILCZ010000155.1 GCA_024689985.1 Bacteroidales bacterium
ATCTTCTCCGCGATGAAAGTCTGGCCGTAGTGGTTGCGGCAGGAGTTGAGCTCGTCAGACATAAGGTCGTCGAATGATGACGCGATCTCGTTCATCATAACGGAGGCCATAGTGGCCCATTCAGTGAGCTGTTCGGCCTGAAACTGGTTGATCATCGCTATGCCAGTCATCACGGATGTGCCATTGGTGACGGAAAGGCCTTCTCGGATATGGATGCCGATAGGCTTGAGTCCGTTTTCCTTCATCACGTCAGCCGTGTTTCTCCACTCGCCTTTGTAATGGACCTCGCCTTCTCCGATGAGGGTGAGGGCGATGTGGGCAAGTTGGACAAGGTCGCCGCTGGCTCCCACGCTGCCGTGCATAGGGATGAATGGATAGATGCCGCGGTTGATGAACTCGATGAGGAGTTCACAGACCTCCGGATGGATGCCGGAACGGCACTGGAGGAAAACGCCAAGGCGGGCGATCATCGCGGACTTCACATAGATGTCCGGCAATGGGTCGCCTGCGCCTGTCGAGTGGCTTCTGATGATGTTGTACTGAAGCTCAGAAAGATAGTCGTCTTCGACTCTCCACTGGGCCATCGGTCCGAAGCCGGTATTTATTCCATAAATAATCTTATCTGACGCGAATTCTTTGAGGAACTCATAGCATTCGTTTACAGCTTTGAGGGGAAGTTCATCCTTTTTTAGTGAAGCACCGTTATAAAGGATGTCCTTCACCTGATCCAAGGTCAATACGTTCATTCTACTTTGACAAATAATACTCAATTGATGTCACTACCCTTACCTTCTTTTCCTGCGGAGTATTAGAGTCGCGGTCCATAATTGAGAACTGTCCCTGGTTCGCGGTCTTGATCTTGCCGAGCTTGCTGTCGCTGTCCTTCGCAAACTTCTCTGCGGCTGCACGCGCATTCTTGGTAGCCTCCTCAATCATTTCAGGCTTGATGTCATTCAGGCCCTCGAATGAGAAATAAGGTTTTGTCTCCCATTCGTTGTTGCTGAATGAAATGCCCTTTGAGAAGAGTTCAGACTGTCCCTTCATAAGTCCGAGAACAGCATCAACGTTCTCTGAGCAGACCGTAATGGTGCAGGTAGCGACAAAGCGGTAAGTCCTGTTGTTATCTCCGTATTCGGCAGTGAATTTATCTGATATTGACGGAACGGAAACGGATATTTCTTCATCCGTAAGTCCGCCTTTCTTAAGGTAATCAAGGATTGTCGTCTTCTGTGCTTCGATCTGGCCATAGACATTGGCCATATCATTTCCGACGACCTTATATACTACAGGCCAGATGACTTTGTCAGCCTTCACTTCTTTTTCGCAAAGGCCTTTCACGCTGACCGTTCTTTCGTATGAACGGAATGTTCTGGCTGCCTGAGGCAGCATAAGTCCGAGAAAAATCAGGCCTATCATAATGAAAAGGCCCTTCTGTGTTTTTGATGTGTTTTCCATTATATTATAAGTTTATCCATTAAGATATCATATGGTTCAACAGGGACGTGCTCCACAAGCTGGAAAGGATATCCGATTCCGATTTTCACGGCATTTTGCACATCCTTGAGAAAACTGTCATAGAAGCCCTTCCCCCTTCCGAGGCGATGGCCTTCCCTGTCAAAGGCAATCCCCGGACATATCACTACATCAATCTTGTCCACCTCCAGAAATACCCTTCCCTTCGGAATGAAGATATTGAAATAACCTTTGGACATATTCTTACCGTCATCATATTCTCTGGCCCACATTTCCCTCGGTCCGATAACTTCTGGAAGAAGGACGGTCTTTCCCATTCCGCTCAAGGCAGACAGTACGGGGAGGATGTCAATTTCGTCCGGAAGAGGATGAAATGCCATTACTACTTTAGCCGCCAGAACATCCTTGTCGGCAAGAATGTTGTCACAACAGGCCTTTGACCAGGCTTTCATAAGTTCCTTGTCGCCTTCCTTCTTTGCCGTCCTGATGGCAGCCCGCAGTTCCTCTTTGTCCATAAACCATTAACAATATGGACAAATTTAATCATAATATATGTAAAACGCCTGTTGCAGCATTACGTTTTTATTGTTAAATTTAGGATGCCTAATTAAGTACACTATGCCAACCAGCATTCTGCCGACACTGATTTTTTCATTGTTTGCCGTAGGCTTTTCTCCTGGACCGGCGAACATCTTCGCAATGTCCTGTGCTCTCGAGAACAGCAGGAAACAGGCTATGAAAGCTTGGGTGGGCATGGTTTGCGGCTTCCTTACGATGGCATTCATCGCCGCAGTTTCCGTTCACCTTGCAGAAAACGCACTGGAGCACTATATAAAGTATATTAAATACATAGGCGCAGCCTACCTGCTTTATATGGCCTGGCAGACTTACAAAGGTGCGATGAAAGAAGATACAAGCACGCTTTGTACATTCTGGAACGGATTCATAGTACAGTTGACCAATGCAAAGATGATTCTATTCGACCTTACGGTATTCACGAGTTTCGTCCTTCCCTACTCGAATAAGTTTTCAGACCTTATGATTGCCATACTGTGGCTCCTTATTCCGGGCCCAATGGCAAACTTCACCTGGATTATCATAGGCTCAGTCCTCCAGAAGTTTGTCTCTAAATACCAAAAGACAATCAATATAGCACTGGCCCTGATGCTTGTAGGGTGCGCTATAATGATTGCCTTCTTCTAGGTGAAGCCGAAGCTTCTATTTATTGAAGTATTCCTGTCTGAATAATCTTCTGGATAATCTTCTGGAAAATACCTATGAAAGATTATCCGGATGTTCGTTTCTAATATGCGAACATTGGATAAGAAGCCATCATTTCGTTGACTTCCTTCTTCACTGCGGCGATGTTGGCCTCATTCTCAGGATCGTCGAGGACTCTCTCGATGAATGCTGCGATCTTGACCATCATATCCTCCTTTGCGCCACGAGTGGTGATAGCAGGAGTTCCGAGACGGATACCGCTGGTCTGGAATGCGGAACGGGTATCGAATGGAACCATATTCTTGTTGACCGTGATGTCAGCCTTTACGAGGGCTGTCTCAGCGACCTTACCTGTAAGATCAGGATATTTTGAGCGGAAGTCAACGAGCATAGAGTGGTTGTCGGTACCACCGCTGACGATGGTGAATCCTCTCTTGATGAGCTCGTCTGCAAGAACTGATGCGTTCTTCTTGACCTGCTTTGCGTACTCCTTGAACTCAGGCTGGAGAATCTCATTGAATGCGACAGCCTTGGCTGCGATGATGTGCTCGAGAGGACCGCCCTGCTGTCCAGGGAATACTGCGCTGTTGAGGACCTGGCTCATCATCTTGACCTCGCCCTTGAGGGTCTTGCGGCCCTGAGGATCTTCGAAATCCTTACCGAGGAGGATGATACCGCCGCGTGGTCCGCGGAGAGTCTTATGTGTCGTACTGGTAACGATGTGAGCATATTTTACAGGGTTCTCAAGAAGGCCTGCAGCAATAAGTCCTGCAGGATGAGCCATATCGATCATAAGAAGGGCGCCTACCTTATCGGCGATTTCGCGCATTCTCTTGTAATCCCACTCACGGCTGTAGGCTGATCCACCACCGATGATGAGCTTCGGCTTGTTCTCAAGCGCAAGCTTCTCCATCTCGTCGTAATCTACACGGCCAGTCTCCTTGTTGAGATTGTAACCGATAGCCTTGTAGAGGATACCGCTGGTATTGACACGTGATCCGTGGCTGAGATGTCCGCCGTGATCAAGGTTAAGACCCATAAATACGTCTCCTGGCTTTAGCACTGCGAGAAGCACTGCAGCATTTGCCTGGGCACCGCTGTGAGGCTGTACGTTTGCGTACTCCGCGCCAAAGATCTTCTTGACGAGATCAATGGCGAGTTGCTCCACCTGGTCAACGACCTCGCAACCACCATAGTAGCGCTTTCCAGGATAACCTTCTGCATATTTGTTGGTGAGGCAAGATCCCATGGCTTCCATAACCTCTGGGCTTACGAAGTTTTCGCTGGCGATGAGTTCAATTCCACGCGCCTGACGCTGATGCTCTTTCTCGATGAGATCGAAGACGATGTCTGCTCTTTTCATTACACTATAGCTAACTGTTTAACAAATTTTGATGCCCCCAACCAAAGGGCTCGCCAAATTTAATAAAAAATTTTAAAATCTCAACACAATCAGAAATTAATTCCAAATATTTATTTGAAAATCAGAAACATTCCGCTGATGAAAAGGAATTGCTGCATACACGATATAATTTTAAAATTATTAAATTTGCAGTCGGAAAGTATATACTGAATGTCAGGGATATACGTCTCTTAATTTAATTAGGTTTTTACAATGCAAGATTATATAACACCATTCATATATCTTCTCGTGGAGATGGCTCCATACCTTCTCCTGGGATTCCTGATTGCAGGCATTCTGCATTCTTTCGTTCCTCAGAAAGTATATAGGAAATGGCTGAGCGGCAACGACCTCAAGTCCGTCCTCCTAAGCATTGCTTTCGGAGTTCCTCTCCCCCTCTGTTCCTGCGGTGTCATCCCGACGGCCGTATCAATGAGAAAGGAAGGAGCATCAAAGGGTGCGACGACGGCCTTTTTGATTGCGACTCCTCAGACCGGAGTGGACTCTATAGCGGCGACCTGGTCAGTGCTGGGTCTGCCTTTCGCCATAATGCGTCCCATAGTCGCTATGGTCACGGCTCTCTTCGGAGGATTGGCCGCAAACAAGATAGCGTCGGAGGAGGAAGGTTCCGATGTTGAAACAAGCTGTGACGACGGGTGCTGCAGCGTACCGGACAAGATGAGTTTCTGGGGAAAATGCAAGGAAGCCCTGAAATACGGCTTTGACGATATGATCCAGGATATCGGAAGATGGCTCGTGATCGGCCTTGTCATCGCAGGACTCATTACGATCTTCGTTCCCAACGACTTTTTCGTCAGCTACAGCAGCAACCATCTGGTGAATATGCTTCTGGTTCTGGTCATATCCATACCTATGTATGTATGTGCGACCGGATCGATACCTATCGCAGCGGCATTGATGCTGAAGGGACTGAGTCCTGGAGCCGCCCTCGTCCTTCTAATGGCCGGTCCGGCGACGAATATGGCTTCGATAATCATTCTTGGAAAGACTCTCGGAAAGAAATCGCTCATCGTTTACCTTACCTCTATTATTATAGGTGCGATGGGATTCGGTCTGCTGATCGACGGCTTCCTTCCGCAGGAGTGGTTCACCTCCAGCATAAAGACAACATTCCAGGCATCCTGCTGCCATTCTACAGAGATGCCGGCAACAGAGACCCCTTGGTGGAAGGTTGCCTCTACGATAATACTTTCATATCTGCTCATAAGGGCTCTTGTAAAGAGACTGAGGACAGGAAGGTCTGAAGACAGAGTAAAGACTGGCAATAGCGAAAATACTAATAATAATACTGTTATGAATACATATTTAGTCAAAGGAATGGTCTGCAACCACTGCAAGGCCAATGTGCAGAATCATCTTGCAGAACTTGAAGGCGTTAAAAATGTAAACGTGGATCTGGCAACGGGACTCGTTGACGTAGAGGGAGATATAGCCCCGGAGAAAGTCATTTCCACTGTCACGGATTTGGGATACGAGTGCTCAAAAAGGTAAGTTTTATTTGGTTTTGATGAAAAACTAACCTAAATTAGATTTTGTAAGTAAATACAAAACCCAAATAAATTAAATAAACCATGAAAAAGCACTATATCTCACTTGCCGTCTTGATAGCAATGCTGTCAATAAGTATGAATTCGTATGCGGCTACGGTTACTTCTGATCCTGATGATGAAGAGACAACGGAAGAGATCAACTACTCTACCACTGTCGCTAAATCAGATATGAGATCAATCAAGAAGAAGGAAGTCTACAAGATTACGAAGCAGAAACTTGCCGACTATGTCGGAAGACCTGTAAGCGAAATCAAGGACGAGATGATCATCAATGAAGATATTATGGATGATTCTCTTGAAATTCTTGAATTCATGCCTGAACTCGAGGAAGAATTCCATATGACATTCAGTGTTTTTGCATATGAGAATTTCGAGATTATGACAGTTGAAGAGCTCTGCAAGCGTACCTGGAAAGAGATTTACTATCTCTGGCAGTTCCCTTTCCTCAGCTGGTAAAAGATGCTTCTAGAAAAAAAATCCGGACTCTGATGAGTTCGGATTTTTTTGTCTTACATCTCAAAAGCCATATCCAGAAAGACAAGGGTAATGAAACCCATTATAAGAGCATAGGTTGCAATCTTCTGATAACCGTGCGAATGAGTCTCCGGAATCATCTCGTCACTTACCACATATAGCATCGCGCCGCCGGCAAAAGAGAGCATCACAGGAAGGAGGAATTCAGATATTGCGCCGAGACCGTAACCGAGCCAGATGCCCACGACTTCGAGCAGAGCTATGACCAGAGCGATGACGAAGGCCCTTACCTTGGTAACACCGGCAATCAGAAGAGGAGCTATGATAACCATACCTTCCGGGATATTCTGAAGGGCGATGCCTATGGTGACAGCCCAGGCATTGGAAATCTCCTCAGCATTGAAACCGACACCGGTAGCCATACCTTCCGGCAGCTTGTGGATGGCGATGGCCATTACGAAAAGAAGGATATGGTTGATGGAAGCGTTGTTTCTATGTTCCTCCTGGTCAAGACCCACAAGATGGTGAACGTGCGGAGTCACAAGGTCAAGCAGATTCAGGAAAAGCATACCGGCAATGACGCCGACCAATACCAGCCACCCTCCCCTGATGCCTGTCATTTCTGCTGCCGGCTGGATAAGGCCAATAGTCGCAGCGGCAAGCATCACTCCGGCACAGAATCCGAGCACGGTATCCTTGCCCTTGTGAGGAAGTTCCTTTATGAAAAAGCCAAGAAGAGCTCCTATCAATGTAGCGACGGTAAGACCGGCCGCACTTATCCATACATATATCATAGAATTGATTACAAGGCGTTTATATTGTCATCAACAAATATAGACAATCGCCGGACAAAGTCATATCCTTAATTTTGGGTATATTTGTTTTATTATGAGACTTGTTATTCAAAGAGTAACCCGCGCAAGCGTAACGATAGACGGAAAATTATTTTCCGAAATAAGGAAAGGTCTGCTCGTCCTGGTCGGTGTCGAAAACGGAGACACTGAAGAAGATATGAAGTGGCTGGCCGGAAAGACCGTAAATATGAGGATCTTCGACGATGAAAACGGGGTGATGAACCTGTCCGTTGCAGATGTCGGAGGCGACGTCCTGGCCGTTTCCCAGTTCACCCTGACGGCGAGCACGAAAAAAGGCAACCGTCCGTCATACATAAGGGCGGCCGGTCACGAACTGGCCGTTCCGATTTACGAACAGTATTGCAAGGAAGTTGGGACCGCGCTCGGACGTGAGGTCAAGACGGGAAAATTTGGGGCTGATATGAAGGTGGACCTTCTGAACGACGGTCCTGTGACCATCATCATAGATTCAAAGCTGAAAGAATAGAAGTCCTTGCGAACGACGGCAGACCTATTCAAGCCAATCAGGATATTCAACCTTGTAGCTGAGCGAGTATATGGCCGACTGACGTTTACGGACATATTTTGAAGGCTTGTCCGGATGCATTTTGAAGGGATTTGGCAGACAGACCGCTATGAGGCAGGATTCCATACGGGTGAGATTCCGGGCAGGCTTCCCGAAGAATTCTTTAGAAGCGGCCTCAACTCCGTAAATGCCCTTGCCGCATTCTATCACGTTAAGGTAAACCTCCATAATTCTCTCCTTGCCCCAGAGTTTCTCGATGAGGAAGGTATAATATACCTCGACTCCTTTTCTAAGCCAGGTATCCGATCCGAAAGTAAAGACATTCTTTGCTGTCTGCTGCGAGATTGTACTGGCTCCACGGAGTCTCTTTCCGTTTCTATGTTCATCAATGGCTATTTCAATTGCTTTGACATCAAAGCCGTTGTGCTTTGCGAAAAGATTGTCTTCACTGCTGATTACCGCCTTGCACATATCCTGGGAAATATTTTCCAAGGATACCCATTTGTGCTTGGTATGGAAATTTTCATCATCCGAAAACTCAATGCTTCGTCTGAGCATAAGAGGGGTATAATAGACCGGCACCACCTTCAAAAGCAACACCCAGCCTATTGAAAGCAGGAAAAGCAGGGATATGAACTTGACCACGAATTTCATAGGGCGCAAAAATACATATAATTTTCTAACTTTGCTCACCAATTTAAAACAGGTATGGCAGAAGGTATTTTCGAAAGAATGTCTCTCCTTATGGGAAAAGAAGCCCTTGAATCTCTGGGCGAAAAAAAGATCATACTCTTCGGAGTTGGCGGCGTAGGCAGCTGGTGTGCCGAAGGCCTCGTCCGCTCAGGCGTAAAACATCTCACGGTCGTGGACTCGGACACAGTTTGCGCATCGAATGTCAACAGGCAACTCGAAGCTACCGTCAAGACGATCGGACGAGTCAAGGTGGAAGCGATGAAGGAAAGGCTGCTTGAAATCAATCCCGATGCTGAAATAACCTGTATTCAAAAAGTATATACTGAAGAGAATCACGAGGAATTCAACCTCGGAGGATATGACTATATCGTGGACGCCATCGATTCCCTAAAAGACAAGATTTCCCTCATCCTCAGGTCAAGTGAAACGGACGCGAAACTATTCAGCGCAATGGGTGCGGCGAAGAAACTGGATCCGACGAAAATACGCGTAGCAGAATTCTGGGATGTCAGGGGTTGTCCGCTCGCAGCCATAATCCGAAAAAGAATGAGACAAAATAAAACTCTCCCCGCCAAGACTTTCAAATGCGTCTATGACGAGGAGGTGTTATCAACAAAAGGTGAGGAAGGTCTGGGATCGGCAGTTCACATCACCTCAATTTTCGGAATGACACTGGCCGGACTCATAGTCAAGGATGTCTATGATTCCGTTGTCGGAGTCTAGTCGTCCTTCTTTTCCTTCTTTGCCTTACCAGAGCCGAACGCCAAAGCGACTCCGCCCTTGAATATCATATCAGGCTTTCCCACAGGAAGCATCTGAGGTGTATATTTTGTGGTAATGCCATCCAATCCTGCGAAAATGTTTATGCCGATTAGACGAAGGTTCGTAGCAAGACCGAAAGTGTTGCCGAATGATGATATTCCATACGAGCCTGCAATGCCGAACCTCTTTCCAGGATTATAAGAAAGGCCCACACGGGCATCATAGCCCTTGCTGGTTTCGCTTCCGATACGGTATGAACAGATGGCTCCTACAGAAAGCTTAGGTGCGAATATGAAAGAATACTTTGCTCCGACATTGATTTTTGTATCGAGCATTTCCATCTCAGTTCCTTCAGTTTCTACTTTCTTGAACTTGAAGATTTCCTCAATATTCTCGGCAGAATCTCCGTCATCATCCCATTTATACTCGTATGTGCTGTTCAACACACCGCCCTGATCCTTTTTCCAGGAAATAGCTCCGAGGTCACAGACAGCTGCACTTACCATAAGATTAGGAAGAGCCTGAATCTTTATGCCGAGGTCGAGGGCTGCTCCATATCCAGGCAGACCGAATGAATCAGTGTCCACATCGGAAAAATCGATGTATCCGTCAGCGTCAGTATTGAATTTGATAATAGGCATAGCGGCATTGAATGCTCCCTGACCAGTAATCCTGACTACGTCATTAGTAATGGCAAGGCTCATCTTGTCCACCTGTATGTCACCGTATGCAAGGCCGGCAAGGCCCTTCACCGTACCGCCGATCGTAACTATGCCGATCTTTCTGGAATAATTGATGGCAAGTTCAAGATAATTCTTGGTGTTGATGTTTACGTCCTCGACAGTATAGGTATTGTTCTCACCGCCTGACTTAAGGAATTCGAAGAGGCTCTTTGGAACGGCTACGCCATTCTGTGACTTCAGGTTGAGAGCCACATTCAAGAAGCCTTTTCCGCCGGACGATCTCTTACCAAAAGTAACAATGTTGACATTGGCATCCACGTTCGCCTTGGTCGGGTCCTCAAGTCCGCCAAGAAATTCTGTCGCGGAGACATTATCATTGAGACCCATATAAAGCTCACCGTTTATAGGGAAGAAGAGATTGTCAACACCGACATTCGATTTCATCGAGGCGCCAAGATTTCCAATACCGATGCCGAAATAGGAATTCGTACTCTTGTCAGTCTGAAGTGCAGGATTGATCTCGTATCCGTAAATATAGTTGTCAAGGAAGAATCCTGTCTTGAAGTCCTGTGCAGATGCCATTGCCGCACTTGCGGCCATAATGGCTGTAGCAGCTAATATCTTTTTCATAAGTCAGGTCGATTTTAAAGGTCAACAGTTATACCTGAAGTAAGGGTTATGTTCTTGAAAGCGATCGTCAGACTCTGTCCTTTGTTCAGCGTCACGACATTGTCGGCTTTGTTGCTGGCTTTGATCACGCAGGTGACTGTCTTGATTTCGGAAATCTTTGAATTAGAGGTCACCTCAGCTGTGACGGTCGTTGTCTCCGGGATTGCAACGGAGCCGGCGGCGATGGCTGGGCTTACGGCAACTGAAGCATTGACATCTGCAGTAACGCTCTCGACTTCAATCGTGACAGGAAGTGAATTGGTAATGTCCATCATAGCAGAGAACTTGTCTGCAGTGAAGGAGAATTTAGAGAAATCGAGGCCGAGTTCTTCCAAGTCAAAGGTGTAGCTGAATTCAAAAACGGAACCCTTGGCAAATGAGAGGGCGAAATCAGAATATGCCTCGATCTTGAGAGCCTGCTGAACCACTGACTTGGTGGCAGGCTTGCCGGTAGAGACAAGAGAAGCGTTTCTCTTGATCTTGAGATCAGAAAGTACGATCTGTTCTACATTATTCGAGAAAAGAGCCTTGATATCATCCGATTCAAGAAGGGCTTCTCCATTAGAATTAACGACGGAAGAGAATGCAACTCCTGCTGTCGCACCCTTTGGCGTGGCCTTTCCACTAATGGTACAGTCCGTATAATTCTCCACACGGATCGTTATGGAAGCCGTCGGAATGATCAGATTTGATTTGGCATTCTTGAAGAAATCCGGAAGATTGTAATCCAGGGTCAGAGTATTGCTGAGAGCAAAAGGAGTTCCCGCATTGAATGCAGTCAAATCCTCATTCTGAATCCAGGTGTCAATAACTGACGAATTTGATCTGACAAGATAATTCCCATCGGAATCAATTGCCGAAGATGATTCCAAGTAGGCCAAGTCAAGCATTTCATTTGATGAAACCGCGTCCAGACTTTGATTGATTGAAACCGAAAGACCAGGGATGACAGTGATTTCGCTGTTCACATTGCTGAGATCGTAAGCGTCGTCACACGCACAGAGGCAAGAACCCAATATCAGGATTGCAGATGCCGAGTAGATGGACTTTTTCATTTATAAAGGGATTGAATAGTTTAAAGGTTAGCACTCTAAAACAAAAATAATAAAATATCTTTGTAAAATGACAATATCAGAGGATATAATTAAAACCCTACCTGCCTATGAGATAGCGGATAAGGTAAATGAGAGCCTGAAAAAAGAGGCTTCATTAGTGATAACAGCCCCACCTGGAGCCGGCAAATCCACCCTTCTTCCTCTGACCATACTCAAAGGGCTAAAAGGTAAGATTCTGATGCTTGAACCCAGAAGACTGGCCGCACGGCAGATTGCAGGACGTATGGCTTCGACAATCGGAGAAAAGACAGGAGAAACCGTAGGATACAGAATCCGATTTGAAACCAAAGTATCTTCAAAAACCCGCATAGAAGTCCTCACGGAGGGAATCCTGACAAAGATGCTCGTATCAGACCCGACCCTTGACGGAGTCGATGCAGTCATATTCGACGAATACCACGAGAGAAGCCTGGCTAGTGACCTTGCTCTGGCCCTGACAAGGGAAAGCCAGAAAATAATTCGCCCGGACCTAAAGATAATCCTGATGTCAGCAACAATTGATGCTGACAACATATGCAAATCCCTGAATGCTCCGCTTTTGGAAAGCAAAGGAAGGATGTTCCCGGTCGAAACAAAATATTGCGGCGAGGACAGCGACATTCTCAACATCATAAGGATTGCACATAAAGAAAATGAAGGCGACATCCTTGTTTTCCTTCCTGGAGAAGCTGAAATACAAAGATGTTTCGAGGTCCTGAACGGCACCCTCGGCAGCACGAAGGTGTATCCGCTTTACGGAATGCTGTCCCCCAAAGAGCAGCAGATGGCCATAGCGCCAAGTGCTCCAGGAGAAAGAAAGGTCGTTCTTTCGACGCCTATAGCGGAGACATCTCTTACAATCGAAGGCGTCCGCGTAGTAGTGGATTCCGGGCTCTGCCGAAAACTTGTCTTCAACCGCCAGACCAGTCTCAGTTCCCTGGAGACAGTGCGGATAAGTATGGATATGGCGACCCAGAGGGCCGGACGAGCAGGAAGAGTAGCACCAGGCATCTGCTACAGACTCTGGAACAAGGGAACGGAATCCTTGATGGCCGACACCAGGACACCGGAGATTCTTGAGGCAGACCTTACGCCAATGGTGCTGGACGTAGCTGCCTGGGGCGAGAGCGATGTCTATGCTCTTCCTTGGATGACACCTCCGCCACAAGCAGGAGTGCTCCAGGCGAAATCACTTCTAACAAACCTCGGAGCCATTGATGCCAAAGGCCAGATAACAAAACACGGAAACGCCATCGCAGCCCTCCCCTGCCATCCTCGCATCGCAAATATGCTCATCCATTCTCCGAATGCCGGACTCAAGGCGCTCGCCGCCGACATCGCGGCCTTGCTGGAAGAAAAAGACCCTCTTTCACTGGAAACCGAAGGATCGGACATAAGCATCAGGCTTGTCGAACTCCGCAGGGCGAGAAACAGCAGAAAATGGGCGAGGATTTCGAGGATCTCCCGTCAGTACTGTGATATGGCAAGGGTAAAGGAATGCGACGACATCCCCGATGCCTACGCCGTTGGCGCCCTGATAGCAAGAGCCTATCCGGAGAGAATAGCAAAGGCTTCCGATGAAGGAATCGGGAACTTCCTGCTTTCAGGTGGAGACAAGGCCTTTATGGACAGGAATGACGCTCTCTGCGGACACGGATGGATTGCAATTGCAAATTTGAACGCAAGGCCAGGAGCAGCGGGAAGGATATTCCTGGCATCACCGCTGGACCCGGAAGACATAAAGGATATGCTCCGGGAAAGGGACAATATAAGCTGGGATTCAAAGGCAGGCAAAGTCATCGCCCGTCACGA